>CAZDOD010000048.1:0-17666 GCA_964506935.1 uncultured Thermodesulfobacteriota bacterium
TAAGAGCAAACACTAATCTGTGTAGGAGGAGCCACCAAATGAAGAATAGCACCGCGAATAAGCGCAAGCAAGTCCCAGCCCCGGGTATCTTGTGGTTGGAGTTGACCCTCTACTCTCGCTTCTTCGAGCGTGAGCTTTGGCGGACCTTTTTAGGAATTAACATTAAGTCATCAAGTGATATATCAAGATATAGCTATTATGTCGATTATCCCCCTTGGGGGATGGCAAATTAAAGATTTCCTATATTTATGACTTCAGCGTAAGACAAAAGGAGCTTGGTCTTGATTAAGCAACGGCGAAGAGAATATAATCAGATACAACCGTACGGCACTGAGAACCCCAGCTTTCAGTATTTAGAGGTATATTGGCTTCTACAACGAGGTTGAAAGTGGTTTCACTATTATGGGTAGGTCATTGATTATAGACTGGAATCTTATCTATCGGACCAAGGTAGAGTTTAAAAAACTTTTTATTAACGCAGGTTTTCCTACATATAACCTCTTGCTATTAGTTCCAACTGATAAAGTAATACAGTAATGCTTTGCATATGATTGAGTATATGGAGGAAACACAGAATGGGGAATAAAATATTGTTAATCGATGATGATGTACTGATTTTAAAAACACTTAGAAAGCTGCTTGAGAGAGAAAAATATATTGTGGAGTCTGCCCAAACTGCTCAGGAAGGGATAGAAAAAGGAGGAAATCTCGATTTTGACCTTATACTTTGCGACATAAGAATACCGGGAACCGATGGAATTGAAATCATCAGACAGATTAAAGAACGCCGTAATAAGGAGAACAAACCTGAAATTCCTGTAATATTCATTACGGGTTATGCTAGCGAAGACGCTCCCATTGGAGCGATTAAATTGGGGGCGAAAGATTATATTCTCAAGCCATTTGACCTTGATAAATTATTGCAGAGTGTGAGAGACAACCTTAAAGGATAACTGGAGTCAGGAATGTTGAAGCAGATTTTCAACACGTATTATTATGCGTCTCTATTCTTCAAACTCTGGATAAAAGAGGTGGTGGGTCTGGAGAATATCCCGCCGCGGGGACCGGCTTTAATCGTATCCAATCATCTTAGCTACTACGATTTCATCGTTACCGGCGCGCTGCGTCTCGACAATCTGGCGTTTCTGGCGGTGGCTAAGATAAAGGACACGCCGGTAATAAAGACTTTTACGAGATGGCATACCGTGGTCTATGTTGACAGGGAGCAGCCGGGAATGACCTTCTTCCGCAATCTGATCAGACACCTGGAAAACCAGAAGCTAATCGTTATTTATCCGGAAGGAACCCGCTCCAGAACCGGCAGGATGTTATTGCCTAAAAACGGCTTTGTAGAACTGGCCATGAAAAACAACGTCCCCATAATACCTCTGGCGCTGAAAGGCACCTACGAAATATTGCCTCCGCACAAGCGTATTCCCAGATTCAGGAGATGCAGCGTATTTATCGGGAAAAAAATTTTCATTTCCCCGGAAAATCCCGATTTTAAAGACATCTTCTTTGAACAAAGAGGATTCAGGAAATTCCGTGATTTGAGTAGAGAGCAAATGGATAAAATCGCCGTGCGCATCATGGATAAAATACGGGTCATGGCCGACGAACAGTGGGACGAGAGTGCCATTGACGAAGTCCGGCGGATTTCGGCGACACCGTTAAAAATAACCTATACCTAGACCTTGGGCTGACAACAGACTCAATCGCTGAGCCGACGCCAATGAGTATATATTCAAGACTTCTTCATCCAGCTGTAGTAAATTTCTTTATGAACTCAAAGATTTCTTTACTTGAGGGAGGACAACCTTTTAGACCTGTGGTTTTCATAATCCCGGCGAATTTCAGACTACAATCGCCAACAGGAATGATGTTATCCAGGCGCTTATCTCGTAGGTTTTCGCCCGTACCGATAACAATATTATAATTGCGTGATTTGCTGAACACAATTTTACTGAATAATAACGGGTTTCTTTTCAGGTACTTCTGTACTTTTTCTAGATTGAAAATGCACTGCGAACAGGCCGTGGTCGGCCAGATATTGAATTTGAATTTCCTGAGATACTCTTTCGACCTCATGAAATTAGATAATCTTTCTCCCTGATAAGCTTCCTTGAGATCTTCCGGTACCACGCTCCCTGCGCCGAACTCTTGGGCGAACTTAAGATGCGGGATATCCTCCGGCTCATAACCTATCAAATAGGCAGCCAGGGAGTCCGCCTGTAACATATCATCCGAGCCTATCACAATGTTGGTATGTCTCTTCCTCCCGTGATGCGGACCGTTTTTGTCCATAGAATATATCCCGTCGATGATAGACAGGTCAGGACTGACGGCTTTTGCCAGTAAGGCTATTTTGTATTCCAGCCTGTCACGGTGCATCGCCTTCTTGTCTTTTGAGGGGAGTAATCCCATCTGATTCTTAATGCAGAGACTTGCTTTCGTTTCCATGTGTGTCTTTAACTTTGATAGATTAATGTAAAAATCGACTTTCTTGACTATTACCGGTATATGAAACCGGAAACCCTCGACGATTACAGTCTCCCTCTCCACAGTGCCAAGATTCAGGAATTCGACGATGGGTGGAAACTCGACTTTATTGATACCGTTGATATCAAGTATCCTGTTAAACGAATAATCCTGCCCCTCAATGCCGAGTAGAGATTGATGAGCTACGTACACTTTACCGGCATTCAGGCTAGCGAGATACTCCGTCAGATATTTCAGAAAAAGGGCGTCGGTATTCTCTCCCCTGATAAGGGGGATTCGCCCGCCCCAATTCGGTTTTATCAGGACCGTCTCTCCGCAATCCCGGCAGCAGCGAGAAAATATCTCAAACAGGAAGTCTTTGAGGGAGCCTCGAGTATATTTTTCTAGAATGAGCATCGGCTTTATTCTCCACGGTCGGTTATTTTATAGCTTCCTTCGTAGTAAAGAATATTATTGCCTGAAATCCATCACCCGCCAGTCCTTTGACCTGGCTATCGCCCGAAGCTTACTATCGGGGTTCACGCAAATCGGCTCATCAACTTCGAGCAATAACGGCAAGTCTAATATATGGTCGGCGTAACACACGGTTCGCACGTCTCTCAGATTATTATCCCTCACGTATTGTTGCAGCCCTGCTATTTTCTGGTTTTCGTAGATACCCTTCCCCATAATTTTTCCCGTATATATGCCTCCTCTCGCTTCCAGTTTCGTGCATAAATAATTCCCGATACCGAAATGTCCGCAGAGACTCTTGACGATAGGCTCAATTGATGATGATATTACCAACAATTCATCCCCTTGCCGGCGGTGCTTCTCAATGAGGGCGTAGGCTTCCTGGAAAATCCTTTTACTGAACCACATAAAATACTCTTCAATAACCGCATCAATTCTGGTGGCTTTAACGTCTTTAAATTTCTTACAGGCCCATTCACCCATTTTTTCCGTGTTCCGTAGAAAACCTAACTTGTAGCCGATAAACCATAATGTCAGAAATATATAGTCGATGCAACTTATCCATCTTTTTTCCTTGATTATTTTTAGGAACAGCCGTTGCGTTTGCCCTTTGATGAGCGTGCCGTCAAGGTCAAATATTACCAGTGATTTCACTCATCCACTCCTGATGCCGCATGATTATAGAAATAGAGAACAGCCGGATTGGCTCTCTTTATCGTATGTTATTTGTTTGTTTTAGGGAGCGTGATAGTAAAGGTGGAGCCCTGATGAAATTCGGACTCAAAGGCAATCTGCCCGTTATGCCGTTCTATTATCGCCTGACAGATAGAAAGGCCAAGACCGAGCCCTTTCCCCACGTCCTTTGTCGTGAAAAAGGGGTCGAATATCCGGGATGTCACCTCTTTCGGTATTCCGATACCTTCGTCTCTGATATCGATACTCACCCTGTCACCGGCATCCACGAGCGATACATATACGTTACCGCTGTTCTTAACCTTCTTGACGGCATCTCTGGCGTTCAATACGATATTCGTTAATGCCTGCTCCAACTCATTCTGGTTCGCCGCGACGACGTAACTGGTCTGCTCTTTTATATTGGTGACTATCCGTATATTCTCCTGCTCCAGCTGGTAGTTGAGGAGGGCGACTACATTATTGATAACTTTTATCAGATCCACCCGGGATTCACCGGTCGGTTTAATCGGTTTCCTTGAATAGTCCATCAATTTGATAACAATATCGCGGCAGCGCTGTGTCGCCATTTCGATGAGTTGCAGCGACTCTTTGTCCGATGCGTCATGAATCGTCTCGGATTCCAGAAGCATCTGAGCATTAGCCAGTATTGCGGCTAAGGGGTTATTGATTTCATGTGCTACACCACCCGCTAAGGTGCCTACCGTGGCCAGCTTCTCAGCCTGAATGAGCTGGCTCTCCATCTGTACCAGTTCGTTAGTACGCTGCCTTACCTCCTCCTCCATATTTTCGTAGAGCCGGGCGTTATCTATGCCCAGTGCGGTTTGGCTGGTTAAGATAGAGAAAACACTCAGGTCGTCCGATGTATAGACTCTCCCGGAACGTTTGTCCCCGAGGATAAGAATATAGAGCAGCTTTTCCTCGAGGAAACCGGGGACAACCACCGCGGCGTTCGTGGTTCGCATGTCTTCCTCCAGCTTTTGGTAGACATGGCTCCGGCCCTCCTGGGCTTGCCGTTTTATCTCCTCATAGACCAGAGGCTGCTGGTGTTCCTGCAGCCAGGTGACCAAAGTGCTGTCATCACTTATTGAGGACAGCTGCGCCTTTTCCGTGTCGCAGAC
The DNA here is from genome assembly GCA_964506935.1 of uncultured Thermodesulfobacteriota bacterium. Taxonomy (GTDB): domain Bacteria; phylum Desulfobacterota; class Zymogenia; order Zymogenales; family Zymogenaceae; genus CAZDOD01. The sequence goes on from CAZDOD010000048.1 coordinate 4,767, forward strand.
CGCTTTCAGCAGAAACTGCCCGGATTGTCCATCAAGGAGATATATAGCGGAGTTAGAAATCTGTACCGTTTTGGTTACGATCTCTACAATCATGTCCAGCAATTTCTGCAAATTGTGGATGCGGGTCATCTCCAGAGATGCCTGTTTCAAGGTCTCCTGATAATTCCTCTGTTCTTTCAGCAGTCTCGCCTCGGCTTTGCGGTTCAGGAACATATAGACGAAAGGTCCGATAATAGCCAGACCTCCCATTATACCCAGGGGCAATGCCCACCAGAGCTTTCCGAATACTTCGTTCAACTTATCAGAAAACACACCGGCAATTACGAACGGAAGCCCCAGGACGATAGCGTATACAGCTACGAAGATGCCGGTGCGGGTAACCGCAATGGTGGTCTCCATGAGGCGGTATCTCATAATGGCGTAGGTGATGAGAGACAGGAAAATGAATACCGGAAGATATCCGAACGGGTATACCTTTATTCCGTAGTTCGCCAGATAGTCAACCGAACCGATGTAGGCAATAATGAAAGATATAAGTAAGAACTTTATACGCGTTTTTTGTAGAGGCAGTGATTCCTGCTTATAAGAGGTGTAAAGGTTGGCGAAACTGATAACCATAAGTGAGGCGAAAAATACCAGAAACAAAGGATGAAGAGTGCCGGCTTGAAACCAGTATCCCCAGTAATACCGGTTCAACCCTCCAACGATATAACCCGTCTCAATGAGCGGTAAAAATACAAATGCGCTAATGATATAACTGAGTATTACATATTTTATTTGAGATTTTTTTCCCAAAAAACTGATGACGAAATGATACGTGGCAACGGGAATAAAAATAGCCCCCCAGTATACTATTTTGCTCCATGTGAACACCACTTCAAGATTACTGGAAAATAAAAGAATAGAGTTTCCTATTTGCCATAACGAAGCGCTGAGAGTCAAGATGAGGAATGATATGTTAACCGGCGATTTGTAATTTCTGGAAAAAACGAAGAATCCTACCAGCAGGCTTAATATTCCGGCGATCATATTGGGAATTGCAAAAAGATTCATCTCAAATTGTTCCTGTGTATATAGGGTGAGTTATTTGTATTTAGAACACAACCTGCTGATAGACACTTTATCTAGTTGAATTCTCGGTGTCAAGCTGACATTTGCTTTCGATGGCACAATCTTTAGCGAGTAATAAAAAAGTGTTTTGTTGGGTAATATTCAGAGAAACCATTAATTATAACTATATAAAGAGCTCTGTCTATCGTACAGTATGGCGGAACATCGTTTTTTATTAATTAAATTGACCTTTCCCCCATAAATAATGCCACAGCAACATTCTGAAGTATACATTTTGACCTCCACATGGTATTTGAACGTATCATAGCATTAAGAATCGTCAGCAGCTTCCTCATGCAAGCTACCAGAGCCACCTTCTTGACCTTGCCGGCATTCAAAAGTCGCTCGTAAAAGGCGGCCATAACAGGATTGCACCTGACTCCCACCAGTGCTGCCATGTACAAAACGGCTCTTAGTTTGGCTCGACCGCCCCATACCGTTCGTTTCCCTCGTAGGGTACACTGTCCCGATTGAGAGGCGCTACGCCAACCAGAGCAGCAATCTTACGACGGTTAAGGATCCCCAACTCAGGTAGTTCAATCAGGAGAGTAGTCGACACCACCTTACCAACCCCGGGTACGCTCTTAAGGAGATTATCCTTCTCCAACCAAGAAGGACTGCTCCGGATTTGACGGTCTAAATCATCATTGATAGCAGATACAGCTTCCTCCAACCACTTGATATGGATCTCAATGCTCGGGCGTATACTATCGTCGGCTTGAAGGAGCCGGTTGTGTTCGGCCGTAAGCATCTCAATGAGTTGACGGCGTCGTGCCAGAAGATTACTCATCTCACGGGCTTTCTGGTCCGGCAGCAATCTTACCTCTGGTTTTACCTGCAATCCAAAGAGAGCGAGTATCCCGGCATCAATCCTATCGGTCTTGGCCAGGACACCGGTAGCACGAGCAAAATCACGCACCTGGCGTGGATTGACGATGACTACCGGCAGACGACTGGCTTGAAGCGAGGCGGCCAAGGGTATCTCAAGATGACCGGTTGCCTCAAGAATAATCTTGTCAGGCTTCAGACCGACGATGTAGCGGACAGCACTGGTGATGCCTTTATGGTCGTTATCGAACTGTCGTGTCTCCTTAGAATGGCTGACTGCCACGTCCAGGGTACTTTTAGCAACATCCACACCGGCGCAGACTGGTTCCTCTGTCATTGGCCTTTTCTCCTTCTTAGCCCTTCCTTGCATCATGCGGGTTTGATTAACCCTGACAACTGTTCGGGCTTTATTGGAGATTCGGGTATGGCGACCACGCTTACCCACGGTCTTGGTGGACCTAAGGTCAATCGATCTGCCACACCCAGCCTCCGACAGAGATTCTATCATATTATTTGAGATACAAGGTCAAACCCGGCTCAACAAAATGCAAAATTGTGATGTTACCTTATACTATTTCATTATCTTTTAAGAAATAGAAGGCAAAGAGGAATCAACTACCCTGTGAACTTGATGGGCGAATTCGCATCCCGATGAGGATGCCTACTGCAATGAGCAAGATGCCAACAATGGCCATTATGATATAAAGTGGCCACCCGTGCAGGAACCCTCCTACATAAAATGCACTGGCAGTCGTCCAGTTGCTCTGGTTCTGAGCACCATCCACGGCTCTGACTCTCCAATAATATGGATTCGGGGGATTACCCGTTGTCGAACTCAGTTCTTCCATCTTCGTAAGCTGGTACTCGGATGTATCCAATCCCTCTTTGTATATTATTATGTGATTAAAATCAGAGTCCTGGGCTACTTCAAGAGTATACGTTACTCCGCTTGGGTCAGATACGGCCGTCCAATTAAAAAGCACATTCCCCCTTTTTTGCGAGTCATTTTCCGGTCTTAATGACACTGGCGCTGGTGGAGGAGTGGAATCATCTGTATAGACCAAATTGGGAGTTGTCCAATCACTGGCATTACCGGCTCCATCTACAGCTCTTACCCGCCAGTAATAGGGATTCGTTTTCTTGGTCAGCTGGAGCGCTTCCGACTGCCCGACCTGATATTCCGTTTGTGTGAGTCCCTGCTTGAATAGCAACAGACTGGAGAAATTAGAGCCCCTGGCTACCTGGAGGTCGTAGGTAACACCACTGGAGTCGCTAACGGCAGACCAGCTGAAAACAGGTCTTATATCTACTTGCGAATCGTTCTGAGGACCAAAAACCATTGGTTGGCCGGGAGGAGTGGAATCCTGGGTATAGAAGGAATCCGGACTCGCCCAATCGCTGGCGTTACCGGCTCCATCCACAGCTCTTACGCGCCAGTAATAGGAGTTCGTTTTCTTGGTCAGCTGGAGCGCTTCCGACTGCCCGACCTGATATTCCGTTTGTGTGAGTCCCTGCTTGAATAGCAACAGACTGGAGAAATTAGAGCCCCTGGCTATCTGGAGGTCGTAGGTAACACCACTGGTGTCGCTGGCGGCAGACCAGCTGAACCTGGTTTGCACGTCGGTCTGGCTACCGGATTGCGGCGTCAATAGATTCGGCACTGGCGGTGGAGTTGATTCCATGGTGAAATTGGCGGAGGCGGTGACTCCCTGGGTGGTGAGATCGAGTGCGGTGACAACATGCTGCCCCGCTCTGGAGACGGGCACGCTAAAAGTCAATGAAAAAGAGCCGACACTGCTGGTGGTAACGGTTATTATTGCCTGATTATCATAAGTCAGGGTAACTTTACCATCCGGGGTAAAGCCGGTGCCGCTTACCAGCAAGTCTGCCCCCACATGCCCTGTGGAGGGGCTCAGCTGGATGCTGGATATTACGCTGAATGAGGCAGTAGCGGAATATACTCCGTCACTGGCCCCAACAGTGTAACTCCCTGCGATACTGGCCGGCATAGTAAAGCTGGCTGAGAAGCTGCCATCAGAGTCTGTCGTGACATTTGGCGGCTGGGTAGAAACCGTGGCGCCTCTGAAGGTTATTTGTACAACGGTATTGGAGCGGAAACCTTTACCGTTAACAGATACGATGGTTCCGGGGGCACCGCTACCCGGACTTATAATAATATTGGGTTTCACCAGGAAGCTGGCTGAGTCTGTAGCAAGCCCGCTATCCCGGGCACTTATTGAGTGACTTCCCCGGGAACCCGCCGGAACAACCAGGGTTGCCGAGAACGAACCACTACTACTGGTGGTTATTTGGTTACTGCTGACGATACTACTGCCCCAATAAATAGTGATCGCGGAACTGGCACCAAACCCGGTGCCTGCAAGGTTTATTTGACTGCCCACCGAGCCCTCCTGGGGGCTGATGGCAAGGTGGGGTCTGATGGTGAAGATAACGTTCGGTGAGGATGCTATACTATCGCTGCCGTAGACGTTATAATTACCTCTCGGTATCGTTGGCACCTGGAAATCGACAGGGTTTAACTCACCATATATATTGCTCTGGGTGGTCAAGATAGATCTGTTATTGAATACAATGCTTATCGTAGTGTTGGCACGGAAACCCACACCGGTGACGGTGACCGTATCGCCAACATAACCCGTATTGGTGGTTAACTGAATACTGGAACTAACCGTGAATGTCAGAGAGAAATTACCCCTGTTTGAAGCGACCCGTATCGTGTGCTGTCCCCAGGTGGCGGAAGGAATTGTAATAATGCGGGAAAAACTGGTCCCGGATATAATAGTCGTCGGAGCCAGCACCTCTTCGTATATGGTGCCGGGAGCAAAGATTATCTGATAGGTATCGCCATCATTAAACCCAGAACCGGAAACGGTGGTGGTTGTCCCGGGTGACCCGGAAGATGGAGATATGGTCACACTTTGTGCCATGACTGGTGCTGCACTCAGAAACTGCATAGTGATGGCCAGCATAAATATCAGAATCGCCGATAGTGCAGTAAAGCTCAGGCGATGGACTAATTTCAATTTAATTTTCATTGCCTTTGTCTCCTTTTTTACTGCTATTTAATAGAACGACAAGGGTGCCATTAAGTTACTACTCTTCCTAAATATAGCTGTAGCCAGATTGAAAAATCATAAAATCGAAATAGAATCTAGACCCGTAATCGAAGCTAATGCTTTAAAAATAGGCGGCATTTCTTAATCCTTTTATTGTTCTTATTATTTGTCTACTTTCTTACTTCCTATTCAGTTCACTTTATGATTTTGCCCTGGTGACCCCTGTCTGCACTCCCATCCTCAATATCGACAGCCTCAACAAGCTTACGAAACTCGTCCTGGTGCAACACTCCTTTATGTCCGAGATACCTGATAAGGGAAGCAAAATACAACCTGAGTTCGCTATTTTCCCTTTCAAGTTGGGCGACCCGGCTATTGAGCGTTGTATCTCGTGTCCCAGCGCTGGTCTCCAGTTGCTGCCGAAGGTCTTCGATCTCCCGTCTTTGGTCTTCGATATCCATTTGCTGGCCCCAGTTACCCAGTAATAGCATTCTTCCCCAGCCCATTTGATTCTCCTTTCATTAGTCATTAGCAATTTCTTCGAAGCTATATTCATATTTACTTATCTCCTTGCTTTAACAAGCTGGGCTATGCCCGTACCGAGCATTGCTAAACCCAAGAGAGTGGTCAGCATGGTTAAAAACATGGCGAAAACCATGGGCGGCCCGGGGTTAGTATTCACGAACCCTGACAGATTACTACCCGCTGGCATAGGCACAATGAATTCAAGTGGGTATCCCCATCTAGTGATAAAGATAGGAACAGCCGGTTTACTTGTCATGACCTTCTCCTTGGAGCAGCGGTAAAAGCTCTCTGATATAAGCGAACAAATCCGGCTCTCCCGGAAGCATATCGTCTTTAACTTCCATCTGTGTGGCGTTTTGACGCCCGGTCTTTTCAAAGTAATACAAATACTCTAGGTAAGATATCGTCTGGGGCTTCTTCCGTTGTCGCGGGGTTAGAAGGCCGTAATGGTAGGTACGTGTGGCTTTCATTCATGGCTGACCGGCAGCCGGTGACGAGCAGAACAATCAGCATAACAGCCATAAAAATAAGTACCGGCTTTTTCACTTTTCACTCCCTCGGAGAAATATTCGGTTATTGTCTTGAAACAGCGTCAACCGCACCTGACAGGCGTTCCCAAGGTAGTTCCGGCCTGTTTCGCCCTGTCCCTTCGAGTGTATATACCGGCTGGGCGTAGGCAGGGTTTGTGCCGTCCGGACTCAGCATAGCGAAGTATTTAAGGGATACATCATTTACCGAAATATGCCGGTAAATATCGCTTATCAAGCAGTCCGGCGCATCCGCCCGGAATTCGGAAGGGTTACGAAGATGGTCCTGAAATACATCCAGGGCTGATTCGGGTGTCCTAACGTTAACGTAAGAATAAGGCTCGAATTCGGGTGCATTTACGTGCACCTCCAGAATCTTGCCGTTCTCGCCGATCAAAAATAAGCTCCCATCCCGAACAGCTCGCAGCCGTCCAGACCTGTTACATAGCTGACCGAGGTTGCGTAAGTATAGTGAGATTCTCTTCGACCCTGCATCACGTACATGATGCTCGGTGATACTTCAATATCGATGACTCCTTCGAGATATAGCTTGTGAGAGTCGAGCCATTCGCGGGCTATATCGATGCACTCCTGGTCTTCAGGCAGATTTAATGGTATATTTTTTAATCTGTTATTCCATAGAGAAATGCTGCCGTCTTTGAAAATAGACAATACCGGGGTGCTATCATCCGAGGGAGGTCCGTTATAAAACCTGTAGTCGGGATACTTTAACTGCTTGTTTTCTTCCGGCTCCCCGATAAAGCCGAGACGCTGCGCCAGGCTGCGCGCATAGGCCTCGTCAACTTCCGGTCTGATAACCTTATAAGCAACCAGCCTTTCCGGTACAGCCGGCAGGGTGGAATTTACCGTTAATTCCGCAAATTCGGTTTCCAGTTGAGCCGGCAGGGAACCGAAGACCAGTCGCCAGTATGAACTCTTAAAGTGTAGCGTCTGTCGGTACCTGCCGCGTAAAAGCTCCATATTACCAAACACGGGCGGTATTGATTTCTCTTCAAGCGTCAATGATGACGGGTTCTCTGATGCAGCCGGCGATGTAGCATTATCGCAGGAAATAGAAGCTGCACTTCCTAAAACCAGCATGCTAAGGAGCACCGCTGTTGGACCTAGTCTATTCATTTATCTTCCCTGACCGGATTACCCTCGGGAATATCGATCCCGGGTGATGATTTTGCCGGTAAACAGACTCCACCTCCAATCACCACCAGCGCTAGAACCTGCAGAATATAAAGAATTCTTCTTTTAACCACCATACCTTAGCCCCAATCTTTAACGTACACAATCGAATAGTCCGCAAACCCGATTCTTATCCGCGGTTAACTCCGGTGGGCAAACCGTTCACGGCATCAACGTACACACTGAAACGGTTGTCTGTCGAGCCCTCTTCCCAGAACAGGACTATCCAGGTATCTCCCCTGAGATAGGCTTCCACCTGTGCCTTTCCAAACCGCGTAGCCTTAACCCCCCAATTTATTTCGACTGGAGTTTGTAATATGGTTTCCATGGCGCTTAGAATAGCCTGCTCCTGGCTCACGTAAGGTCCCGGCTCCGGTGACTGACGGGCGCTCGTACTCTTGAGGTCTCCTGTCTGAGCATCGATGGTAATTATTACGCTTTGCCAAATACCGGTGTAGGGATCTTCCTCAGGTTGTCCCGGCGGGGGCGGTGGTGGAGATTTTAATGGCCAGGGCATCAGTTCCTCGGCCTCCGCGTTGAGATTATCGAAGATGACTTCCCAGTACCACCCATGCCGTTCAGCCTTAATCCCGGCACGGGCTACGATTAAAGCGGGAAGCGTTTTGGAAGCTATCTCAATTGCCTGCTCCTTGCTTATCTGCGTATTCGTCGGAACCTTGGAAGTTGGAGCAGGCACGTTTTCTTTCACTATTAAACTTATCCCAGGTACTTTGTTATCAATCATTGCCCGGACCAAAGTTACAATTTCAGGGTCAGCGTGAGAATAGAAGCTAAGAGTAATATCTGTACCGCTGTACCCTGTCATCGAAATTTTGTCATATAACTGTCTTTTATCAAAGAGTTCCTCGATTATTTCCTCATAGGTAGCCCTCACAACTTCGAGCGCATATTCTTGGATATTGCGAAATCGGTCCGGCGAGCTTAGAGAAGGGTAAGGTCCCATCATCATGGCTGCTTTTCCTGCGTCCAGGTCAATAGCAATCTGCATCTGGTAGATAGTGCCTTCGCCAACTGCAATGGTAACCCCCGGATACCACAAGGCATGGGGTGATACGAAATCTGGTATTCCCTCCTTCACCACCCTGTCATACTCCAGAGACCACCAGTTTCCGGATTCCCCATTACTACTCCAGATAATGGCGTACCAATCCACTGAACCTATCCTGTAGTCAGTTCTTCCCTGAAGCCATTCCAAAGCTCTTTGACTGTTAAGGGCTATCTCGATAACCTCGGTTTTTTCATCCTCGGTCAAAGACCTAGGTTGCTCCCAGCCCTCGATTCCCTCCGGTGGTGGTGAGCCTTCCTCCCAGTCTGTCTTGGGTGGCGGTGGAGATGTTATCGGTGGTAGTGCGGGGATAATTTCGGACGAGACCTCGAAGATGGCCGAAGCCACAACTACCTCATCCAGGTATATTTTTAACCTGTAAGTCCCGGGTACGGCAGGTACCGGCCACGGATCATCGAAGGCTACAAGTAATTTCTGGCCCGGCTTGAACGGACCTAGGGCATCCGTTGACCCAACCTCTACTTCTTCTCCCATATCCTCGTTCAGGAAAACGTACCTTGAAAAGGTGACTTCCTCTTCAATCCGGTCACTTATTCTAAGGCCGAGGTACATCTTCTCACCGGGATTAAATACCCATTGTACATTGTCGGGATGCGGGTTTACCGGCACCAATGCCCAACCGCCCGGGGGTACAGGTGTACCAGGCTTGAATTTGAATACGGTTATGACCTCGACGACATCGGTTTCTCCAGGCTGACACCCGACCGTGGCTAATAGCAAGAGAGACATGAGTGTTATTGTAACAATAATATTCAGCTTTTTCATTTCCGATAATTATACACTCCTTTACCTTGGCTGAATATCCGACGACGATTCTATTCTACCGTTACCTCTATCCAGCCATTGCCGTAGAAGCCGTTCTCAAAATACTGGTAAAAGTGCAGGTAATAAATGCCTGGGGCAAGCTCCGGCGCCGCGCTGACGACAAGGTCGAAATTGTAGGTGGCGCTGGGATAAGCGGTGAACTCGGGCGGTTCCAAGTAAACGTCCAGCCCTTCCGGCCAGGGCAGCGGTATCTCTCCATATTCCCTTTCCGTATAAAATAAGCTGCCGGTAAAGCCGCCGGGGCCGTCCTTTCTCGTTTCCAGAGTGATAGGAAACCGCTGCGTCTCCCCGGCTTTCAAAACTATCTCATTTTCATATTGTAAATACGCATCGAAAAAGTGTGAGTAGCCGGGCACGTGGCCAAGAGCCCCGTTTTCGATGAAATTCAGGATATACATCTCATCGGTTTCATCACCGAGCGTCGCTACCGCCAATATCCGGTTATTACCTTCTTCCAGTTTCACCTGCGTTTTAAACCAGCCGTACTTATCTACCGGCACGTCTTTACCGTTGACGGTAACCTTTGCCTCCGGCTTGTTCACCGTACCGGTCACGGATAGCGGTTCTCTGGTATAATCGACACCCGGCTCCGTTTCAGCATTTAGAGAAACAACCAGCGGCGGCACGAAGGTGACCGCGATAGTCCGGACTGTCTTCGCCTTGTCATTGATAGCGATAATCTCGATGATATTCTCGCCTGTCTCGGTGAGTACGGCGCAGCCGCGGAAGCTGCCGTCGGGAGCTACTACGGACTCGATGCCGTTTACCAGTACCGCGGCGGCGGGGTCGTCAACCATGCCGGTCACCGACAATACGTTCATCCGGTACTCCACATTGTCCTGCGGCGAAGTTATCTTCAGCTCAGGTTCGTCTGCCAGGTTTATCAGGGGCGGATGGTAGCCGATGTCGATAGTATCGGTAGTGCGGTCGTTACCCCGATGGGCAGTGGCTTCAATATGGTTCTCACCTTTTTCAAGGGGTACGTAGGCATAGAAAGCACCGCTCGCGGTAATCCGGGCAGGTACGAAATTGAAATTAACAGGGGAACTGGCGCCGCCTCCTGAAATTACATGGATCATGATGCGGGACTCAGGGTCCGAGACGGTGCCGGTTATCTTCAACATGTCCAGCTTTGATTCAAAATCATCATCCGGCGTACTTATCTCGATGGCCAGCGCCACCGGCGGCACGTAAATAGCCTCCCGGGTGTCGCTGTCGGTCTGGTCGCCCAGCCTGGCAACGGCCGTCAAAATATTCGTGCCCTCCTCCAGTTCCATCATGGCGAGAATGTAGCCGTCGTTACCCACCGCCGCCATCTGGCCGTTAATAGTGACCTCGGCACGCGGGTCGGAAACGCGTCCGCCTATCCTCGCCGGTGATTCCGTAAACCAGTCCATGCCCGGTTCCAGGTCCAAACTGATGCTGACGTGCAGCTCGAGTTTGTAGTTCACGGTAACGGTCTGGGCAATTTCTTCGCTGCCGGTAGTAGCCATGACGCGGAGGTCGTTTTTGCCCTCGTTGAGTACGATGTAGTCACTCTCGAAACTACCGTCCGCCTCTACTTTGGCGTATCCTTCGTTGTCGATACTCACCACGGCACTGGCCGGGGAAACGGTGCCACGCACCCTGGTGAATCCCCAGGAGGTCTCCCTGCCTTCCACCGGTGACGTAATATTTAAGGTGAGTGGTCCGGTTGTTACTTCCGTCGGTGAGGATGGAGTCACCGTATCATTTTCCGCCTGACAACCGGAAAACAACATCAATATCACCAGCAAAAGCGTAGTAATTACCAATAGCCTTTGCCTACACATCCTCTCCTTTCTCTACAACTACTTCAGTTGATGATTATTATCAGCAGTACCGCTAGAGCTATAGTACAGAGAAATAATGGTTCTTTATTCATATCTCTGAAAAGTATAACGCTATTTTATCCCTTTCGTTATTCTAAAAACACGATATTTATGTAACCGTGCTCATTCGGTGCCTACGGAGCAGGCTATCTTCTCCATTTCCGCCTCGTCGAGCGTTTCCGTTAACATACCGGTGAGGGCGTAGTTAGTGCCATCTTTTTCCCAACCGAGAGTGAGTTTATCATAAGGCTGCCCGTTCGCGGGGTCAGCCTGGGAAAAGGCTCTCTCCCCCGTTTGCCCGCATATCTCCGCCGGTTCCCCGCCGCCGACACTGAATGGATGGGGGGACTGTATTATTAAAATCATTATGTCTTTGTCTTCCTGCCAGGTGTAGACCCGATGTACCTTGGTATTATTGAATTTAGGCCTCATACTCTCCGGTAAGCCGGCTCCGGATATCGAAATCGAGAATATGCCCGGCTGGAAACCATCCGGCACGTAGGCGGGCACGGCCACCTCGAAACCGGTGATTTTAGACGCTACCTCCGCCGAGTCGACGTTAGCGATGCCCCTTTCCTCCAGCATCCTTATTTCATCTTCCGTCAGACCCAGGCCGGCATAGTCTGTTTCTCCTGATGGCGTCACCGATATCCCGTTGTCGGAAGGTTGGGTTGCTTCCGGCGGTTCCGAGTCCTGCGGGCCGCAGGCAAACAAAACCAGGGATGACGCCAGACAAACTAATACCAAGCTAAGAGTTTTTCCTCTCATTATTTAATATCTCCTTCCAATAAAAAATCTCTTTACAGGAATCGTACATGACGTGAAAGTCTGCCCGATTATTTCTCGGGCGGACTTGCGGGCGGTACCGCCGTGGGATATACCGCCCCTCCGGCCGTATACATACGCGTTACCTCATCGCCTTCCGAGGTAGAATATGTGATTTTGATCACCGTACGCTCCAGCAGTTCATCCAGTTTATCTCCGGCGATATGGCTGAGGTTACCTTTCCAGCTAGCCTGGAACGTCTCACTTTCGCCGCGTTCGAGAACAATCGGCTCTGGATTCGATGGTACCGCGTTTATCCAGGGTGTTGCGTCATTGTCTTTGATAATTTCGCTATTACGCAGTTCTACCCGCACATTATTGGCGGTTGCTCCCATCGCGACATTGGTGACGGTAACCATGGCATCTATCTGCCGATGCGCCGGGTCTTCACCGGCAACATGGAAATGTGTCTGGCAGTTAAAGGATATTTCCTGCGAGGGACTGGTATTAAGACGCCAGCCGGGTAAGAGATTACCTTCAGCGTTTAAAGGCGGTTCGATGGTAATGGGCCGGTTGAAATCGGAATACTGCATGGTCATGCTCACGGAGAGTAGCCCATTCTTATCAGCCGGGCCCCGCTGCTCCGTCTTTATCTGCCGTATCAGGTAATCTTCCTTGCCTATCCAGATTTCATGCGTAACATCAATAGAGCGCATCCCCTCTAGCATCTCCTCGATTTGTTCGTCCGTCAAGGCGTGTGCGTCTGAATCAGCATTAAATTCCTGGATGTTCTTTTTTGTCTCCTCTATCCGTTTTTCCATATCCAATTTTCCGAGGTAATGGAGGCACCTGATTCCGTCTAACGTTTCTTCCGGCAGGACCCGTAAACCGGTAAGCTCGTCAAGCAATTCCAAAGTGGCTTGCTTGCTCAGGATGGAGGAGAAACTATCCGATATAACCATTATTGAGGCCCCGGTGAAAGAGCCTTTCGCTACATACTGGGTATCACCGATGATGATAAACTCATCTATCTGGTCATTGTTTGTTAAGCGGATACGGTAACGGTCCGGTGCGGCAAACGCCACTTCCATAAGATGTGACGAGGTCTCGCC
>CAZDOD010000049.1:0-16628 GCA_964506935.1 uncultured Thermodesulfobacteriota bacterium
CCCTAAACTAGAGAGCTTTTCAGTGCGGATGAGCTGTGCCTCCATCTTCTTCCATCCGGTAATATCCCTGATGATCCCCTGATAACCGATAATATTTCCTTTGCTGTCTCTCCTGACGACTGCCGTTGAGAGGGAATCTATAATTGTGCCATTCTTTCTCTTAAAGGTTATCTCGAAGTCTTTGACAAATCCTTCCTTTTCAATTCTATTTTGGAATCTCGCTCTATTATCGGGATTCAGGTAGAGGTTTCTGATATCTATTGAAAGGAGTTCATCTCGGGTGTATCCGAAGAGCTCCTCTGCAGAGGTATTTATTTCGAGAAATTTGCCATCTACTGTAGATAAGTAGACAACGTCCTTGGAGGTCTCAAATAGGGTCCTAAATTTCTCCTCCGAATCATGCAGTGCCTCCTCAGCCTTCTTTCGGTCGGCGATATCTCTGGTGATGCTTACAAATCCAACATTTTCGCCTTCGGGATTTTTCATCAAGGCAACACTCATTTCCACAGGCTTTTTATCCCCTTTCTTTGTAATGATGGTATACTCCCGGTTTGAAATGTGTCCTTCTCTTAAAACCTCCTCCATGCCTCGAATGGACTTTTCTATTTCTTCAGGAGCTACAATTTCAAGGGCGTTTTTCCCGATTAATTCTCCTTTGTTCTCAATTCCATACATATTCACGGTAGTTTCATTAATATCTATGATTTTTCCTTCAATATCAGTAATTACGACGCTGTCACTTGACATTTTTACGGCGTTTGACAGGCGAACCAACTCTTCCTCGGCTCTTTTGCGTTCGGTGATATCTTCTCCGGAACTCAAGGTGCCTATGATATTGCCTCTTCCGTCACTTAAAGGGGTATTGTGCCATGCGATTATCCTTTCGGCTCCCGACTTTGTTAGGACGGGGCTTTCAAAGTATTCGAGGTTGTCAGCTTCTCCCTCAATTAATTTCTGAAAGACTGAGATTGCATCATCTTTTGTTGTTTTCGGCATACACATATCGAACCAGTTTTTGCCGAGGAGATCTCCTTCCTTATACCCCAGGATCATTTGTCCCTTTTTGTTTAAAAGGGTAATACTCCCTTGATCATCTAACGCAACAAGTATTACACCGGCTATATCAAGATATCTCTGGGCTCTCTCCTTCTCATTTATCAGCGCCTCCTCGGCCTGCTTTTGCTCTGTTATATCCGTCATGACGCCGGCCATACCGATGGGTTTTCCATCTTTTAATTGTGCGCGGGCGGAGGTGCGAACATGGCGGATTTCTCCATCCTTATCCAAAACCCTGAATTCGTAAGATTTTTTTATATCTGTAACATTACGCCTGAAAATCTCTCTTAGCATTGGTATGTCTTCTGGATGGGTAAAGAGGGCGAATGATTTGCCAGTTAATTCCTCTGGACTATATTTTGAGATACGCCCAATGGCGGGGCTCATGTAGGTGAAATTACCCTTCATATCGATGTTAAATATCACGTCATTTAGGTTTTCCACGAGGTTTCGATAGCGTTCCTCGCTCTCATGCAGCGCCTCCTCGGTAAGTTTACGGTCTGTAATATCCCTCAACGTTCCCTGGAATCCGGTTATTTTATCTCCCTTACGGATGAGGTTAACGTATCCTTCTACAGTTCGCACCTCGTCGTCTTTTCTTATAATTTCATACGATATATCTCTTATAGGCTCACCAGTTTTATAAAGGTGATCATATGCCTTAAAAATTTCTTTTGCTGTTTCCGGCTTTGTGTATTTTCTATAGTTAATCCCGATGATGTTTTCCTGTTCTATCCCCAACAGCATTGCACCAGCTTTGTTTATCGATGTGAAATTCCCTCTGATGTCCACCGTAAAGACAGCTTCAATAGAGTTTTCAAATAAAATTCTCCATCTTTCCTCGGACTCTTTGATGGCTTCCTCGGCCCTTTTGCGCTCTGTAATATCGCTTATGAAGTTTAAAGCCGCTGGCCTTCCATCCCAGGTCGTAGCTATCCCGTTGACTTCAATCCATTTGATATTTCCCTTTTTATCGATAATTCTATATGTGGTAATCGGAGGTACCTTTTCCCCCCTGATCCTCTTAATATGGGTTTCGTATGCCCTCTCTTTGTCATCTGGATGCAACAATAACTCTGTGAACGGCTTTAAGAGTATTTCTTTTTCAGAATATCCAAAGATCTCGGAGATTACGGGATTTATGAACTTCAACAGCCCGTCCTGACCAATTGCGATACCAATACTTGCGTTTTCAACGACGTTGCGGTATTTCTCTTCCGATTCACGAACTGTGTCTTCCGAGCGCCTGCTTTCGATAATTATCCCCAATTGGTTACATACAGCGTTGATCAGATTCCTCTCTTCGTTGAGGAACGGCCCCTCATCCATCTCGGGCCTCTCTTCGAGGTAAAAAACCTCAAGACAGCCAATCCGCTCCCCCTTCACATTGATATCACCCGCCTGCTTCCATTTGGTTTCTTTGAAGTTTATCGTCTTGAATTCTTTGCCGTCCAAACTTATCCGTGCACATGTTATCTCCGGATACTGCCAAGAGGGAGGGATGATATTTACTATCCCCTGAAAAATCTCCTCAAGGGGGATATCCTTATATCCGACAAGTTTGTAGATGCCGTAAAGACAATTGAGCTCGTTTACCCGTTTGTTAAGGTCATCGGCTTTCTGTATGAGGTTGTCTTGGGCGGCTTTTAAATTTTCTTCTGACTTTTTTCGCGCGGTTATATCACGGACAATTGCGAGGACTGCGGGCTTATCCTTAAATGAAAATGTACTTGCGTTGAATTCAACATCTACCTTATGACCATCCTTGTGCCTTATTGCCGATTCATATGTCGATACGACATCCTCACCTTCCATACGTCGCTTATAGCGGTCCAAGACTTTTTCGGTCTCGTCGGGATGTATATAATCGATGAAGCTGGCATCAATTAGTTCCTCGGCCTTGTACCCGGTTATCAAGAAAAAGCGTTGGTTTATGTATTTGATTATTCCATCCTGAATAATGACTATGCCGTCATTCGCATTCTCGACGAGTATGCGGTATTTCTCCTCTGATTCCTTGAACTCCTGCTCCACCCTCTTGCGCTCGACCAATTCTACTATCATCTGCTCGTATATTTTTCTTACTTCCTCGGTTTGCTCGTCAACTAGTATCTTTGAATCTTCTCGTGCCTTTTTAAGGGTCCCCTCAATCTGATTTTGAAAAAAGGCGCAGGAGAGGGAACGCGCCAAAAGGTCGGGAGCCAGCCCCTCCTTGAGGAGGTAGTCATTGGCTCCCTTCTTTAAGGCTTTTTTTGAGGTTGTTTTATAATCAGTGTTTGAGATAACGACAATAGGTAGGTCTTTGGCCGTGTCGTGAATTTCACCAAGCGTCTCCAATCCCCTGTTTTCTTTGATCGAAAGATCTAAGAGTATAACGTCGATACCATCTTTGGAGAGGCGCTTTAGGCCCTTATCTATAGATAGGGCTTTTTCGAATGTAAAATGAAAATCAGTTACCTCAGTTGTCGATCTTTCCATCATCTCGGCATAAGCCGGGTCGTCTCCGATGAGGAGGACATTTATCGGTCTTTTTCCCATTTTTTTAATTCCTTTTCGGGACTAAAATAAAATTACTGATGTTTATCCTGCGCTCCTATAACCGCACTCATTAAATTACGTGCGGTAGTCCCTCCATACCAATTATGCTGTAACAATAAAAAGACCAGGTATGTAAAAAACTGAGATGACCTTATGAGCATTCCGAAATTTGCATATCTATTTTATCATGTGGTGGCGATTATGTTCTGTATTTAAGATCAATCTCATCTAAGAGGAGCTTTCTTTCAACCGCCCTCTTAACGACCATTGAGAGTGAATCAAGGTCAAAGGGTTTTTCAATATATTCATATGCTCCGAGCTTTACTGCCTTAATTGCTGAGTCCTTATCTGCGTTAGCGGTGATTATAATCACTTGGGAATTTTTAGAGATAGCCTTTGTGTGTCTTAATACTTCGATGCCGGTTTTTTTAGGCATAACGATATCCACAATGACCAAATCATGAATATGCTCATTGAACATATCGACGGCTTTTTCTCCATCCTCGGCCGAGTATAGGTTTGTGAATCCTTCCCCCTCTAAACATTCTGTAATTATTTTGATAATATTACTTTCATCGTCGACTATAAGTATCTTTGATCCGAAGATCTTATCTGTTTCGAATCCGTAAGGATTATCATATATAAACTCAAGGGGACCCTGGACCTCTTCGTAGGCCTTATTTATCTCTTCTACCTCTTCTATCGTAAAAGGTTTTTTTAGGCAGACATATACACCCTTTTGGAGATCCTTTTCCAACATATCGTCCACTGCATTTCCAGAAATCATCACGGCTGATACCTTCGGGTCTATCTCATTAATCTTTTTTTGAGTCTCGAAACCGTCTATCCCCGGCATGGCGACATCAATGTAGGCGAGGTTCACATCGTTTTCACGGACATAATCTATGGCATCATAACCGTCAGCTACACTCACAACTGTGTGCCCCATAAGGGTTAATACCTCTTCAAGGTATTCCCTTACAGCAGTATCGTCATCAACCACCAAAATTTTCATATAATCCTCTCTAACATAAATAGCTCTTGGAACCTTCTGCAGAAAAAGAAACAGAAAAATAATTATCTATCACATTTAAAATAATAGCATAGAAGACGTATTTTTTCAAATTCTCGGGACAATTATTAGTAAGTTTATAAGATATATAAGCAAGATTTCTGCCATTTTTATATTTATTCTTAAAATATCTGATGGTTTGCTAAAAAAGGTCTAAAAAAATGGATTATACCTTCGGATCTCCTTAAAAATTCCAACTTTTTATAGAATCTCGGACTTTCAGAAGTATTGAAATCGCAGGGGGGGTGATAAATTTGACAAATTTATAGGAGATTTTTCGGGTGTTTTAATAGGTAGATAATCAAATCTGGCAGAAAAGACGCCATTCGTTATTATCATTGGTGTGTGAGATTACTAAGTTTTAAAGTTGTGAATGGGAGCAAGCTTATGGATTTATCATTGACAAAAGAGTTTTTAGAGTTAGAATAGGGCATTTGAATAAGCAATTTATTAGAATATCAAGGTCTTATTTCTTACCGGCCCCGGAACCGGAGTGGGGAGTCTAGTCTATCTATTTAATATTAAAGGGGGTGACAGATTTAAAAGATATCTGAAAGATTGCAAAGGTTTTGAAATTTAATATATAGTTTTAATAATGGAGGTCAATATATGGCAGGGACAAAAGGTGTAGATAATGTAAGGGATTTTGAGGTATCAAAGGGATATGCAAACTACGTCTTCTTACTCCTCTTTCTATTATATTTGTTTAATTATGTTGACAGGATGGTTGTTGCTTCCATTTTCCCTTTTCTGAAGGCAGAATGGGGCCTGACTGATTTCCAGTGCGGGTGGTTCGCCTCAGTTGTTACATTGATGATGACCATCTTCGTCTTTCCGGTTTCCCTTATTGTAGACAGGTGGAGCAGAAAAAAAACCATCGGGATTATGGCGGTTTTATGGAGCTTCTCATCGGCCGCATGTGCGCTTACCCAAAACTTCAAACAACTTTTCGCAATGAGATCTGTAGTAGGCGTTGGGGAGGCGGCTTATACGGCGGGTGGTCATGCAATGATTGCCGCATATTATCCCGAAGAGAAACGCGCCACCATGAACGGTCTCTTTACAGCTGCCATTCCAATGGGAACCGCAATCGGTGTTATTTTGGGAGGTGTAATTGCGGAGTCCATAGGCTGGCGATATTCATTCGGTCTTTTGGCGATACCAGGATTGATGGTCGCCATACTGTTTTTTTGGGTAAAGGACTATAAGACCGTTGAAATAATAAAGAAGGCTCACACCGATGAGCAATCCCGTCAAAAGAAAATGAATTTCTATGATGTTATGATGGAGTTTGTTGCTACTCCATCCGTCTTGTTTACCTATCTGGGATATGTGGGAAATACATTTGTTACTACTGGTCTTATGAATTGGCTTCCATCCTATTATCACAGAATCGAGGGTCTTCCGATGGATAAGGCCGGTTTGAAGACGTCCGTTATCTTTCTCTCTGCGATTATTGGTGCACCCGTTGGAGGCCTCATTATAGACAAGATAAGGAAAAAGTGGCTAAATGCCAGAATGAGCGTTCCCGCAGTTACTTCATTACTTGTGGCCCTGTTTGTCTTTGTTGGCTTTTTCTTCTTTGAAGGCACAGTGCAATATGTAATGCTTCTCCTGTTTGGATTTTTCGCTCCGATGTTCGCGGCAGGAGGTTCTGCGGTAACACAGGATGTGGTCCACCCGGGACTCAGGGCGATCTCATACAGTCTTGCCCAGTTCTTTATGATGGCCCTAGGCTATACACTCAGCCCGATATTCATCGGCGCAATATCCGATAGGTATGATCTTCTCACCGCCTTTAAGTTTCTGCCGATCTTTGCCCTGTTCGGCGCTGTTGTCTTCTTTATCGGTTCTTTCTATTACGTGAGAGATCTGAAGAAGGTTACAAAGGTGGCGCTTAAGGAAGGCTAATTGAATGGGAAGTGAAATTCTCTCTAATATTTATATGAACAGGTTGAATTTCTAAAAGAGAGTGGATTCACAAAATCTTTAAATGCCCGGTGGCCGTGTCTATTCTCACACACCCCGGGCATTTTTTTATCTTCTTGGATTTTCTTAAATACTCCAAATATCCCCCGGAAAAAGCCGTTTCCATAATCGAAGGTGAAAAAAAACGACCCCCTCTTTTATGTGAGGGGGCCATCTGTCTTTTCAGTTTAAAGGCCGAGGTATCTTTCTTATTTTTTAAGATAGTACTTTAATTCTTCGACCTAAACTATTTACTTTCTCTCTATGTGACAATCTAAACATTCAATCGGAGGCTCTTCCCCCTTTGCGATCTCGTCTATATGGCAGATCACACAGGTCTTGTGCATCGAGTCCTTGAAGCTGACCTCGGCATCTGCGTTGTGACAGACCGAACACTTCGGTGCATAGCCTGAAACGAAGTCCTCCTTCTGCTCGTGATGACAGGTGACACAAGCCACCCCAAATTCCGTGATGTGCTTTGCATGATAGAAGTCGACCCCGATGTATCGGTTGGTCGCCTTGGTCACATCATCTATCCTAATCTTGTCCGGGCCGAACTCTATCGAGAGTGCGACGGCGCCCATAAAGATGACAAAGAGAATTGCTGTTATAAGAGACGGTACTATTTTTTTTGTTTTCATTTTCACCTCCACCCTTATTTTATCCCTTCGATGTCCATAATGAGCCTTGCGGCACGCCATCCATTTAGTTGGGCCTGGCCGACACTATGAAATATCTGTGACCATGAACTTCCTATAAATACGTTTTCTATAGGGGTATTGTTTGGTATCCTCTCCCAATCTTCGTGGCTGACATAGAAACCGTATGGTATACCTTTATAGTTCATGGTGTATTCGAAAAGAGTCGCCGGAGTGATGACCTCCATAACCTCGATATTTTTTGGATCGGAGATTTCCGGTATGACTTCTGCCGCTAGGTTAATAAGTTCCCATGCCTTTTCCTCTTTCATCTTTTGATACTCATCGCGATCTTTGGGCCAGATATCATAGTCGGAGTAAGCATGGAGGACGACCACTGATTTCCCGGGCGGGGCGTAGATGGGATCATCGTAGTTGGAATAAATAGTGATGGTGCTGGCTCCTTCAGAGTAGTCTGCGTTCATCATGTTTTCGTAAACCACGGTACTGTCTAGCGAGGTGTTGTAAATGATTTCTGTGTCATTATAACCCAGGGCCTTAAGATCTTTATTCAGGCCGAGATAGACTCCAAGGAGTGAGTTGGATGGTCTCAAAGATTTTACTCTTTCTACGTAGTCTTTTGGGAGGTTTTCCTCTCCTATGAGTTTGAAGATCATCTGGTAGGGGTCTGTGTTGCAGACGACGTAGCGGGATGTATATACATCACCGAATTCGGTCTTCACGCCCCTGGCGAGGCCGTCCTCGATGATGATCTCGGTGACGAGCGTACCGGCCTTTACCTCACCGCCGAGCTCTTTTATCCGCTCAGCATAGGCGTTTGACAGGGCCTGGGATGTACCCGTGATGTGCCAGACGCCGTCCGATAGGTAAGCCTCGGTTGCTGCCAAAGCGATGGCGGCCGTGCAATCCGGGACGGGTGGCCCATAATAAACCCAGAGCTGGGATACTACAGCTTTCAGGTGTTCATCGACAAAGAATTCGTCGACTATATCCTGAAGACTTTTATCTTTCCACTTCATGAAGGTTTTTTGTTTAAACGGTACCTGGGCCTTGGTGATAAAGGCCTTAAAACCCGTATATCTGAAGAGGTCTTTTAGAGATAGCAAATCATTATAAAAACCACTACAAAGTGAATGAAAATTGTCGATACCCTCAGATTCCTCGGGCCAAAGTTTCTTGAGAGTATTGTCAAAACCCTCCCAATTATTGGGGAGTCTTACATCAATATCATCAGGGTAAATTGAACGATAAAAGTCTGGGAGTTCATACATTTTTACCTTATCACCGACGCCGGTAATCTGAAGGAGCCTGTAAAGCCCCCTGTCGTTTTTGCCCGGGCCACCTCCGGCCATTTCATGGAGGGCTACTTCAAAAGTGAAGTCTCCCCTTGTGAAGTTTGTGCAGCATCCTCCCACCTTGTGGTGCTGCTCCAAAAGAAGGACTTTCAAGCCCGCATTGGCCAGGTGGGCACCTGCCGAGAGACCGCCCATTCCTCCGCCGATTATTATGACGTCGTAATCGGCCTCAAAGTCGGGAGGCTCTTTGCCCCCACATCCGACTACTAAGAGTAAGGAAAGGGCGATAAAGAGTGTTAAAAATATTCTCTTTTTCATGTTCACCCCACGTTATCAGTTACTTTAGAGAAAATAACATTAAAAACCAATTCAAGGGCAAAATTTATATCATATATCTTGACCTGATGCAATACTAAATGTAAGCGTTTTTTTGGGGGATAAAGAAAATTGGGGCATTTGATATAATCAAATGCCCCAATTGGATCTATTTATACAGATACATACTAATCCAATGGATATTGGCCTTTAGGCTTTTATAATGCTAACCCGGTTGTTTTTTTAAAGTCACCTCCAGCTAGAAAAGGAAATCTGAAATTCATCCGTAATATACGGCGAAGGCTAGTCCCTCTGTATGTGACATCCCAGGCAATCCATCGGGGGTGTCTTCCCCTTTGCCGTCTCATCTATATGGCAGATCACACAAGATTTGTGCATGGCATCCTTGAAGCTGACCTCGGCATCGGCGTTGTGACAGATCGAGCACTTCGGCGCCGAGCCGGAGACAAAATCCTCGTTCTGCTCGTGATGACAGGTGACACAAGCCACCCCAAATTCCGTGATGTGCTTTGCATGATAGAAGTCGACCCCGATGTATCGGTTGGTCGCCTTGGTCACATCATCTATCCTAATCTTGTCCGGGCCGAACTCTATCGAGAGTGCGACGGCGCCCATAAAGATGACAAAGAGAATTGCTGTTATAAGAGACGGTACTATTTTTTTTGTTTTCATTTTCACCTCCACCCTTATTCTATACCTTCGATGTCCATAATGAGCCTTGCGGCCAGATATCCATTGACCTGTGAGGATCCGACGCCGTGAAAGTTTCTTGTCCAGTTGCCGGCGATAAAGAGATTATCGATGGGAGTGTCGACCGGAATCTTTTTCCACTGGTCGACGTTCATATAAAAGCCGTAAGGGATACCATTGTAGTTCATTGTGAATTCGGCCAGAGTTACAGGAGTAATTACCTCCATCACCTCGATATTTTTCGGGTTGGTTAATTCGGGTATTACGTTTCCCGAAAGCTCGATGAGCTCCCATGCCTTCTCCTCTTTCATCTTGAGGTACTCATCATGATCCTTGGGCCAGGTGTTGAAGTCGGAGAATTCGAGGAGCGTCACCACCGATTTTCCGGGCGGTGCGTAGATCGGATCGCCGTAGTTGGAGTAGATCGTGATGGCCGAGATCCCTTCGGCAAAGTTCCCACCCATCATGTTGTCGTAGAGCTCTACGGTGTCCTTCGAGGTGTTATAGAATATCTCGGTGTCTGTATATCCGAGCTTTTTGAGGTCGATATTTAGGCCGAGGTAGACCACGAACAGCGAGTTTGCGACCTTTAGTTCATCGATCCTGTCGACGTATTTTTTCGGAAGGTTGTCTTCGCCGACAAGCTTATATACAAACTGGTAAGGGTCGGTGTTGCAGACGACATAGCGACCAGTATATACATCTCCGAATTCGGTCTTGACGCCTCTGGCGAGGCCGTCCTCGATGATGACCTCGGTGACAAGCGTCCCGGTCTTCACATCACCGCCAAGCTCTTCTATCCTCTCGGCGTAGGCGTCAGACAGCGCCTGCGAAGTTCCCATTACGTGCTTCGGGCCGTCGGTGAGAAAAACCTCGGTGGCCGCAAGCGTCAAGAGCGATGTCTGATCGGGTACCGGGGCGCCGTAGTACATCCAGAACTGGGAGACGACCGCCTTGATGTCCTCGCCGACAAAGCATTCATCCATCAGCTCTTCCAATGTCTTTTTGCTCCATTTTACGAGGGTCTTGTGGTAAATGGGAACCTTGAGGGTCTCAACCAGTGATTTGAAGCCGGTGTAGCGAAAGAGGTTCTTGATATCCATGATGTCGGAGAGGACGGTCGAGCACAGGGTGTGGAATTTGTCTACCCCCTCGGACTCCTCGGGCCACCTCTCCTTTAGGGTACCATCCCACTCCTCCCATGTCGTGGGCATGGTGATATCGATTTCGGGGTCACCGGGAAAGATCGATCGATAGAGGTCGGGAAGGTCATAGATCTCCACCTTGTCGCCGACACCGCATGCGTTTATGAGATCTACTATTCCACCGGCGGCGAGCTCGTGGAGCGCGACCTCGAATGTGTAATCGCCCCTTGTGAAGTTTGTGCAGCATCCTCCTACCTTGTGGTGCTGCTCCAAAAGGAGAACCTTGAGGCCCGCATTGGCCAGATGTGCGCCGGCCGAAAGGCCGGCCATCCCGCCGCCGACTATGATGACGTCGTAGTCTGCCTCAAAGTCGGGAGGTTTCTTGCCATCGCATCCCGTTATGACGAGGGAGGAAGATGCGATAAAAAGTGATAAAATAAAGATAAATAAGAGTCTTTTTTTCTTCATTTCAATCCCGCCACTTATATTTAATAAACTTTTAAAAGCTAATCCAAAAGCCCTACCTCTATGGCTTCTTTTTCCAACTCGTCGCGATAATCAGGATGGGCGATCGAGATCATCTCCTTTACACGGTCGGATACGGACTTGAGCCAGAGATCGGCGATCCCGTATTCGGTGACGATATACTGGACATCAGAGCGGGGTGTGGAGATTACCGTTCCGGGTTGAAATTTAGTTACAATACGGGAAATCCTTCCCTCTTTCGTATCTGCGGTTGAGGGGAGGGCGAGAAACGATTTACCCCCCTTCGATAGAATTGACCCGCGGACGAAATCGAGCTGACCCCCAGTGCCGCTGTACATCCTGAAGCCCAGGGATTCCGATCCGCATTGACCGGTCAGGTCTGCCGTCAGTGTGTTGCTTATCGAGATGAAGTTATCGTTTTTGGCAATATTTAGGATGTTATTGGTGAATGACACCGGGCAAAATTCGCACACGGGATTGTGGTCGATGAAATCATATAGGGCCCTTGAGCCGATAGCAAATGAAGCCACCATTTTGCCGTGATTGAAGGTCTTTTTCCTGCCGGTTATGACGCCCTTGATGGCGAGGTCCATCATGGAGTCTGTCATCAGCTCCGTGTGGACACCCAGATCCTTCTTTTCTTCCAATAGGTAGCCGACGGCGTTCGCCACGCCCCCGATGCCCAGCTGAATCGTTGCTCCGTCCGGAATCTTTGCCGCAATGAGTTCGCCGATTTTCCTCTCCACATCGGTAATTGGGATATCCGGCAGTTCAGCCAGGGGATGATCACCTTCGACAATGTAATCCACATCATTGACATGAATAACATTCTGCATTCCGTGGACAAAAGGGGTCTCACTGTTTACCTGAACGATCACGGTATCAGCAAGCTCGGCGGAGATATCATTGTTATAAACTCCTACCGGTCCGAAACTCATATACCCCCTCGAATCGGGCCTTGTGACTTCCATGATAACCAGATTGGCTTTTAAGAGCTTGGCAATTTCGTCGGAGAGGGAGAGCTGGTAGGACAATGGATTGATGTTTCCCTTCGTATTCATAAACAGTCTTTCCATCGGTCCCAGAAAGAACGAAGTGAAATTTATATGGCCTTTGAATTCGGGTTTGAAAAACTCGAAGGGATACATCGACACGCCTGAGAAGAGGGAGACGTCTTTCAGCTCCTCGCGGCGTTTGCAAAGCGCATTTATGATATTGATCGGGGCGCTGCATCCCGCAGATACTCCGACGGTATCCCCCGATTTTACAAGAGATGCGGCCTTTTCGGCGGTTACGAGTTTTTTCTTATATTCGTCTTGCCACTTCATAGTAATTACCTCCATCAATTATCTATAAAATAGATAAAGTTTAAAAGGCAATTTAAACTTCCTATTAAATGACTATTTTCTTTGAATATGACAGCTCAGGCACTCCGTCGGTGGGTTTTCCCCCATCGCAACTTTGTTTAGATGGCACACGACACAGGTCTTGTGCATCGAGTCTTTGAAGCTGACTTCGGTATCGGCGTTGTGGCAGAGCGAACACTTGGCCACAGGGCCGGAGACGAAGTCCTCCTTCTCTTCGTGATGGCATGTGACGCAGGCAATCTCGCGTTCCATAATGTGTCTTGAATGGTAGAAGTCAACTCCGATGTATCGGTTGGTCGCCTTGGTCACATCGTCTATCCTTATCTTGTCGGGGCCGAATTCTATCGAAAACGCGACGGCACATACGAACGTGATCACGATGAATAGAATTACCCCCAAAGGAAAGATATCTTTCTTTTTCATAATTTCCCCCCGCTATTACTCTATGCCCTCGATATCTAAAATGAGCGTTGCGGCACGCCATCCGTTGATCTGGCAGGCGGCGAAGCCGTGCCACCCCTGAGTCCAGTTGCCGGCGATGAAGACGTTGTCGATTGGTGTGTCGTTCGGGATCTTCTGCCACTGGTCCGGGCTCAGATAGAAGCCGTAGATGACACCGTTGTGGTTCATTGTGAATTCCTCGATGGTAAGGGGTGTCATGACCACCATCTCTTCAATATTTTTCGGGTCGGCGATTTCAGGGATGATGTCGGCCACGAGGTTGATCTGCTCCCAGGCCTTCTCCTCTTTGAGTTTTTGGTATTCGTCGGGGTCGCTCGGCCAATAATTGTAGTCCGAATATGCATCGATCACCACAAGTGATTTCCCGGGCGGTGCGTATATCGGGTCAGCATAATTAGAATAGATCGATATCGATGCGGCACCCTCGGCGTAGTTCCCGTTCATCATGTTTTCGTAGACAATATCGGCGTCTTTTTTGCTGCTGTAAAGGATCTCTCCGTCGGTGTAGCCCAGTGCCGCAAGGTCGATATTCAGACCGAGATATATGCCGAGGAGTGAATTTGCAGTCTTCATTCCGGCGATCTTATCGACATATTTTTTCGGGAGGTTTTCCTCCCCGATCAGCTTGAACACCATCTGATACGGGTCGGTGTTGCAAACGATGTATCGGGCGGTGTATACATCGCCATATTCTGTCTTGATGCCCCTGGCGAGGCCGTCTTCGATGATGATCTCGGTAACGAGTGTTCCCGTCTTTACATCACCACCCAACTCTCTTATCCTCTCGGCATAGGCGTTTGATAATGCCTGTGATGTTCCCATTATGTGCCACAGGCCGTCTTCGAGCATTAATTCGGTTGCGGCCATGGGTACGATGGCGGTTTCCTCCGAAGGCGGGGGCCCGAAATATACCCATCCCTGGGATACCGCTATTTTGATGTCTTCGTTGGTAAAGCACTCGTCCATGAGGTCCTGTAAGGTTTTACTCTGCCATTTGAAGAAGTTCCTCTGTTTGATGGGAACCTGTGCCTTTGTGAGAAAAGCCTTAAATCCATGATAGCGGAAGAGGTCTTTTATTGAGACGAGATCGCCATAGAGGCCGGCACAAAGGTCGTGAAACTTGTCAACTCCATCGGCCTCCTCCGGCCATGTCTCTTTGAGAACGGATTCATAATCATCCCAGTTTGTTGGAAGCTTGACATCTGTCCCCGGAAAGACCGAGCGGTAGTAGTCGGGTAGCTCATAAATCTCCACCTTGTCATAGACTCCGCACAGATTGAGGAGCTTATATAGCACACCATGGCCTCCGTCCGGCCCTCCGCCCGCCATTAGATGGAGCGCGGTCTCGAAAGTAAAATCCCCCCTGGTGAAGTTCGTGGCACATCCGCCGACCTTATGGTGTTGTTCCAATAGGAGGACATGGAGCCCCTTGGATGCCAAGTGGGCACCAGCCGAAAGCCCACCCATGCCGCCGCCGATTATTATTACATCATAATCGGCCTCGAAATCGGGTGCCTTTTTACCCCCACATCCCACGAAAAACAGAATGAGGGAAACGATGAAAAGGGCGAAAAAGGGATAATAAAGTAAATGTTTTCTTTTCATGGTTCTCCTCCTAATTAAAAATTTCTACTTGGATTTTTCTATCATATCTTTGACCTTCGATTGGAAGAGCCTTCTTAAGATGTAGCTTCTCATATCATCGACCCTCTCAGAGAGTAGGGCGGTGATCTTTATATTTTCGTTTTTGGATTTTCCCAAAACGAGTTTTTTTCTCAGTGCGATCTCCTTCTCAACAATTTCCCCGCCGAGTTTGATATAGAACTCCATATCTTTTATATCTATGCCGAGATCCGTAGAACCCGTTATGATAAGCCTTGCGAAGTTTAGATCCTCATGGTTGTACGGCTTTTTGCTTCCCCGGTTATAGGGAATGAGGAGATTCATAGACTCGGCCAAATCAAGGAGCTTTCCATCCATATTTGATGCCGAGAGAAATTCTTCCCTCGTCATGAGGGTGTCCATTCCTTCATTTTTGGGGCGAAAGATGGCGTCCTCGAGAGACAAAAGCCCGTTTAGATTCGCACCCTCATCCAGCCTCTTTATAATGTTCCTGATGACCGATAGGGGATAGAATTTCCTTTCTTGAAGCTCCCTGACGACGGCGATCCTGTCGATACACGCCTCGTCATAATAGGACATGGATTTATTGATCTTTCTGGGTTTGGGTAGGAGTCCTTCCTTCACGTAGTATCGTATCGTTGACTGGGGTACTCCCGTTATCTTTTCGAGTTCACTAATTTTTAGAGACATGATAAAAGATTAAAGCTTTAAGTTAAACTTGAAGTTATTGTATTTATATCTAAAATGACCTATGGGTGTCAAGATATTTTTTATAAATTGTGGGTATAGACCATCTGAGATCAGAGAGATTAAAGAATATGAAAAATTATTGCCCCAAATAAAATATATATTGACAATAATCTCGTTTTCCTGTTAGGTTAAAGTTTCACTTGATGCTTTATAATCTTATTTAAGGTTTAGAAATGTCCGGCTACCACAACAGATTACTCAAGATAGATCTAACACAAAATAAGACCGATGTGGTGGGGATAGACCCAAGCTACATCAGGGATTTTATCGGCGGGAGCTCGCTTGCGGCGAGGCTCTTTCTCGATACACCCGGCGTCGATCTTGACGCCTTGGATCCCAAAAGCCCGCTTTTTGTCATGACGGGCCCGATCGTGGGCACGAATTTCCCCGGCTCGTCCCGTTTCGTCGTATGTGCCAAATCGCCGCAAACAGGCATCTGGGGTGAATCTGCGTCGGGAGGTGCATTCGGCGCCGATCTCAAGAGGGCCGGCTATGACGGGATCGTGATCTATGGCAGGGCTGAAAAGCCGTCATATATCCTGATCGAGGACGATAAAGTATCCATCATCGATGCAGGCGACATATGGGGGAAAGATACATACGATACAATCGACACACTTAGCGATAGACACGGGGGGAAGCCACAGTTGAGGGTGATGGCCATCGGCCCGGCGGGCGAAAATCTCGTCAAATTCGCCGCCATATCAAACGACAAGGCTCACTACTTCGGGCGGACGGGAATGGGTGCGGTCATGGGGAGCAAGAACCTCAAGGCTATGGCGGTCAGAGGGTCGGGAAAGGTCCCGATCTTTGACGAGGAGACCTACAAAGAGGTCAGGAAGGTGACGCTTTCCACAATCAAGGAGTCGATGATCACCAACTCCTTTTCCGAGGTTGGGACTGCGGCGGCGATGGAGATGGGGATGGTGACGGGCGACGTCCCGATAAAAAACTGGTCTCTCGGCGAGGCCTTCGAGATGGGGATGGCGATAGGCGGGTCAACGATGGTCGATACTATTTTGACCAAGAGAATCGCCTGCTATGCGTGTCCCGTGGCGTGTAAGCCGGTCGTCAAGGTCGATGACCCGAAATATCTCGTCCCCGAGGGTCCAGGCCCGGAATACGAGACCTGCGGGACCTTCGGCACGATGATAATGAACGGAAATCTCAATGCCCTCGCG
>CAZDOD010000049.1:16638-17540 GCA_964506935.1 uncultured Thermodesulfobacteriota bacterium
CGAAAGCAAACGATCTCGTTAACCGGCTCGGTCTGGACAGCATATCGTGCGGGGCGACGATCGCCTTTATAATCGAGGCCTACGAAAACGGGATAATCGGGAAGGTTGACACCGATGGCCTCGAGATGACATGGGGAAATATCGACGCCGTAATAGAGATGACGAAAAAGATCGCAAATAGGGACGGGTTTGGAGACCTTGCGGCGGACGGGAGCCTCGCACTTGCCAAGAGGCTTGGGAAGGGTGCTGTGGACTTCGTCGTCGAGGTAAAGGGGCTCGAGCTTCCGATGCACGACCCTAGGGCCTTCCACGGGATGGGACTCGCCTATATGAACTCGAATCGGGGCGCATGCCACCTCCAGCACTCCGATCAGGCCGTGGAGCAGGGGATGGTATCGTGGAACGAGGTGGGGCTTCTTGACGATTACCCCGGGCCCGACAGCACCGGAAAGGCAGAGGTTGTCTACATCACCGAGAACATAGGCCAGATGGCGAATGCGGTCTGCATATGCCACTTCGTCCACTGGTGCATGGGGCTTCAAAATCTTATAGACGGCTTTAACGCCGTCACCGGGAGAAATTTTAGTCTCGAAGACTTCATGGCGGCTGGGCGCAGGGCGTGGGTCATAAAGAGGGGAATAAACAACCTCATGGGGATCACCAGCGCCGACGACAGGCTCCCGAAGAGGGTCCTCACTCCTCTAGCCGAGGGTAGTAATGCGGGAAGCGTCCCCGATGTCGAGCTTATGAAGAAGGAATACTATAAGATCAGGGGGTTGGGTGAAAATGGATTTCCTACTGGTGAGGCGCTGGATTTGCTTGATCTCGGTTTTCTGAAAGATAGACTATATAGATAAGGAGGAATAGATATGGCAAAGCTCAAAGTTTTTTCAGATGAATGG
>CAZDOD010000050.1:0-11417 GCA_964506935.1 uncultured Thermodesulfobacteriota bacterium
GTGATCCTGGTGGCGGTAGTCGTAATCATCTATCTGATCTTTTTAAAGATCACCGGATCGGAGAAGGCCGAAGAGAGATACATCGTAAAAACGTTAAAGACCGGCTTCGGCGCAATTACCGAGGGGATGAAGAAGGTCGGGATCATAAAAAAATTCTTTGTGCTGTTTCTCATGAGCCTCGCCGTGTTCCTCGCACGATACACATTTTTTATGTTCGCCCTCATCACCTTTGGGGTCGATCTCAGCTTCACACAGGCGGTCATCGTGGCGACGGCGCCGATCCTCGCCACGATATTTCCAATACAGGGAATCGGCGGCTACGGCACTATCGAGACCGGCTGGGTCTTGGGCTTCATGCTGATCGGGCTTGACAAGGAGCTGGCATTGATATCCGGGTTCGGCGCCCATTCATTACACCTCCTGTTTTCACTCATCCTTTCGGGAATCTCTTTTCCACTCCTCAATCTCAAAAAAAGGAAACTATCAGAGTAAAAAATCAATAAAGGAGGCGCAGGGAGGCTTTTCTCTTAAAGGCAGACTTATATCAATTTCACCATGATACTTATTTACTTGATAAAAAGGGGTGATTTTGATAAAGATAAAACTTCTTAAAAATTTCATTTCCATATTCAAATTGAGGAGGGAAAACGATGATCATCGACACACACTCCCAGCTGTGGACGAAAGAGGCCATCGAGAGCTTTCCGAAAGAGATGGCCGAGAGCTACAAAAATATGTTCGGCGAGATCGGGATGCCGAGCATAGAGGACACCTTAAAGGACATGGACGATGCCGGAGTCGATATCTCGGTAATCTGCGCGATTGACGCCGAGACGATCCACAAGTACAGGGTCTCAAACGACCTCGTCTCCGAGACGGTAAAAAAGCACCCCGACCGCCTGATCGGATTCGCCTCCGCCGATCCGAACAAGGGTGACGGGGCCGTAAGGGAATTAGAGCGGGGCATAAAGGAACTGGGTCTCTCGGGCCTCAAGATCCTCCCCCACATGGTAAACCTCGACATAAACGACGAAAAGATCTATCCCCTCTACGACAAGGCACAATCATTAGGCGTCCCAGTACTCCTCCACACCGGGACACAGTTTCACGCCGGGACAAAGATAAAATACTGCCGTCCCCTCTTCGTCGACGACGTCGCCGTGGATTTCCCGGCGCTGAAGATCGTCATCGCCCACTTCGGCTACCCATGGTGGGAGGAGGCGCTGGCCGTCGTAAGACGAAACCCATTCGTCTACTTCAACGTTGCGGGGTGGGCGCCGATACACATACCCCAGGGAGTCATCCATGCGGCGAATACCTACCTCAGGGGGAAGGTTCTGTTCGGGAGCGACTACCCGCTGCTGTCCCGTGTTAGGATATTAAAAGAGCTCAGGGGGTTGGAACTTAAAGATGAAACATTTGCCATGATGACCGAGACCAATCCGAAGACGCTTTTGGGACTCAAGTAGGATTAGTTGGATCTTGGTTGAAGTTAATATAAAGGGGTGGGTGATGGTATAGGGGTTCTATAGCACAGAGAATAGTCTTTTAACAGACCGTAAAAGCCCGGATAGACTACACGAATATACTTAATTGAGAAAAAGCTCCTAATACTTTGGTTCTATAATTACTTCGTCTATGGTCTTTCCGTTCCCACCTATTGTTCTGATCTTACAATTTTCGTCAGAGACATCCATGACCAGAAAATGGGGCTGACTTAAAATCCCCTTCTCCATTGTCCCCACCAATTTTGCGAAAAAATTGTTGGGATTAATCTTTTGACTCCTGTTAGACCCCCCGCCCAGGACGAAAAACGGCTGGTCGAAATAGGTCTTTCCCCGTATATAGTGATGATCGTGACCGGAAAAGAATGCAGAGACCCCGCACAATTTCAATAATGGAAAGACGTATTTTAAATAACCCGAGCCTGTGCGGTTTCCCTTGAAGCTTGCAATCCCCTCATGCGACATAACATATATATAACGGGCATCACGATTCATTTTTGACCTTAAAAGCGTCTTTATAAGCCAGAATTCCTGCCCTATACGAACTGTCTGTTTTGATTCGGTATCGAGGACTATAAAGAGGGCATTATTAACCTCAAATGTATAATAAAGTGCGCCTTTTGGGGCGGTCTTGGCCGGGGCAAAGAAATACTTGTAAAAATAGTCCTTTTTATTTTTCATGTCGTGGTTTCCGAGCACCGGGAGGATTGGGATATGGTCAAAAAGTGTCCTCCCCATAGAAAAAAAGGAATCCCATTCCTCCCTCTTCTCTCCGCTTATTACAAAGTCACCGAGGTGTATGAAGAAGTCGGGAGAAAATGCGTCGATTTTAGGAATTAGCTCAAAAAAACCCTCTTGCGGGGCATGTGTATCACCGATCATCACAACATGATAAGGGCCGCTTTTCGAGATTGTCTTAAACGAGGATTTGTACGACACTTCATCATTTATCAAAACTGAATAATCGTATCTCGTATTGGGGATGAGACCGTCGAGCCTTACGATGTGTCTGGTGTTTTTCGATTCCGACGGAAAATCTAATCTTATTCCATACGGGTCCTTAAGGACAACACCGCCGGCACTTTCGGTATCGGTCTCCCACATGACCGTCATGGTATCGGTTCCGGGGCGTTGCAGGACGGGCCCTATTGTAAGTGGGTGTCGGGAATTTGGCTGAGGTTTGACGGTAGTACGTACTTCCATATTTAACTTCTAATTAATCTTTGTGACCTAATAAAATTTCGCCCAATATTAGAATAGCAAAATTAGAGAGAGATTAAAAGGAGAATTAGCTGAAGGTTAAAATAAGTTAAACACTTTATCCCAGTCAGAGATCGATTTCGATCCCGATTTTTTTAAAGGACCGTAGATATTTCAACCGCAAGGGGTGGGAAAATCATGCGGCTTTTCGGGATCGCAGTTAGAGCTTTAATAATTAAGGAAAATGCAACGTGCCGTTAAAATCCATACTCCGGGTTTTCGGGATCGAAATCGGAGTCGGAAATCCCGATATTTGTCTTGAGGTCTTTAAATCTATACTCCTCCCACATCTTACCATCACTTCCGATCGCCTTATAGTAGAGGGGGAGGAAGCGAACCGTATCGATCCCGAAGATCGATAGCGGGGCGTAGTAGGGGTACCCCTCCCCGCAGGGAAATTTCAATCTTATTTTTTTGACCTTTCTTCCGAATACCTCACCGTCCCCCATATCCTCGATGACGATATCATCTTCGGGGTGTGAGAGGGCGTGATCGAGGCTTCTCTCCAGTGACTCCATCATGAATATTATTGATGATTCATCTACGGGGTGGCGGGTCTCCTTCATTGCCTCTTTTGAGCCGGGATAAAAGCTTAAAGTAAGGACACTCAAAATTCCACCGTCATGTACTAAAAACTTATTGTTGTTCCAACCCTCACTGTAAATGATCTCGCGGCCATTTTTCACTTCGCCCACCCAGCGGATGTATATGGAGTTGGGCCTCCGGAACTTATAGAGGAGCACTTCTTCCGGCAGAAGCTTACCACCCACCCTCTGCACCTGATGAACTATGGTGATGTAATCTTTAACCTTTTTCACCTCGCCGATGCTCCTTCTGAGGATGTCTGTCATCTCCTTGTCTTCCTGGGAGAGGGCAACAAAGGATAAATTTACCAATAAAAACATCGCCGTTGAGATTAAAGCGAATATCTTTTTCATCATGTAACCATTTGCAATTTTTGTCCTCTCGCTTTCCCTGGGAACATGATTATAACCTTTGTCCCCTTATTAACCTCGCTAGATATGTCGACCGTCCCCGAGTGTGCCTCCACGATCTTTTTTACCGTTGCCAGCCCCAGCCCTGTTCCACCCTCCTTGGTGGAGAAGAACGGATCGAAGACCATGTTCTGAATATCCCCGCTCATACCATAACCGTTATCTTCAATCCTCACCGTCAAGGCCCCGTTTGCTGATGGTCCTTCGCCCTCGGCTATCACCCTTATCTCCCCCCCGTCTTTCATGGATTCGGCCGAGTTGATAAGAATGTTCCAAAAGACCTGCTTCAACTGCATAAAATCACCTTCGACCCTCGTATTACCTGAAAAGCTCGTCTCTATTTTTATTCTATTTTCACCCTTGGGTGTATTTTTAAAGACGGCTATGGTCTCATATATTATGTCTTTGATATCAACCACTTCCCTCTTCACTTCGGGGCCCTTTGCGAACAAGAGAAAGTCGGTGATGAGGTGATTTAGGCGGACTATCTCTTGAAGGACGATATCCATCAGGCTCTTGTTCTGTCCCTCGAGGGGGAGCTCCTTTTTTAAGAGCTGGATAGATCCGCTCATCGAAGCCAGAGGATTTCTGATTTCGTGTGCCAGATTGGCCGCCAGTGCCCCCAGTGTTGCGAGCCTGTCCGACCTCTTTATCTCCTGTTCCATTTCCTTGATGCGGGTTATATCCTGAAATAGGATCACCCTACCCATCGACTGGCCACGGGTGTTTTGCAGAGGGGAAACGGAGAATCCGAGGGTATACCTCTTTTTCTCCCTAGATATGTAATCTGTCTTCCAACGGTTAAGACCCCCTTTTTCCTGCTCCTGCTCCGCCGATGTCATGTCCGTAAGTAGATCAGGGATCACCTCCTCAATGGGCCTTAAATAGACCTCTTCGAGGGTCATTGCCGTGATCATCTCCGCTTGGCGGTTAAAGGATATGATCTTACTTTCAGAATTTATTGTAATAAGCCCGGTCTGCATATTCTGGATTATATCGTTGTTTAATATCTTGAGCTCCTCATAGTTTATCTCCTTTTCTATCAGCTCTTCGCCTGTCCTTTTGAGCTGCTCTGCGAGATAACCCGATAGGAATGCCACAAGATAGAATGCCGTGATATATATAAAAATGTTATAGAAGACGAAGCCTTCTCTATAGCTTATCTGTCCGCTGGAGGTAAGCGGAGATATAACCCCATAGTAATCGAGGTCGATCATGACGCCATACAGGATGCCTGATAGGGATGCCGTTATGAAACCGCCGGAGCGGTACAGGATTATGCTGGCGCTGATTATGCTTGGGATATAGAAGAAGGTGAATATACTCTCGATGCCTCCTGTGATGAAGACGAGGCAGGTAATCACGAGGATGTCACCGATAATCTGGATATAGGCGAATGCCGAGAGATTTTTTAGAATTCGGATTAAAAAGATGTAGACCGCGGTGAGAAAATAGTAAAAACCGATAAGGATGTATAAAAAGATTAGCTCTCCGCCGAGGTATGAGCCCTGTGCGGTATACTGGAAGACGACCGACGCCCCCAGGAGGACCGAAATGATTAAGACGCGGAAGAACATAAGCCATTCGATGTTCTTCCTTAGA
Organism: uncultured Thermodesulfobacteriota bacterium; assembly: GCA_964506935.1. Taxonomy (GTDB): domain Bacteria; phylum Desulfobacterota; class Zymogenia; order Zymogenales; family Zymogenaceae; genus CAZDOD01. The sequence continues at coordinate 5,363 of CAZDOD010000050.1, forward strand.
TCTACCTTCTTATGTCTTATTTTCCTTGAGGACATCATTAACTTATTCAGGATAGAACGGTATGTAGTTTTACCGGATCTAGTATATTATTCTATTCAACTAAGGGAGTTTCAGAGACAAATGTTACCCTTCTCCCCGTGGGGATTACCCCCCAAAAGTAGCCGCCATGTTGAATATCGGGAGGTAGAGGGCGATGACCATGCCGCCGACCACGACACCCAAAAATACCATAAGCATCGGCTCCAAAAGAGAGGTGAGTGCGTTCACGGCGTTGTCCACCTCATCGTCATAGAAGTCCGCGATCTTTCCGAGCATGGCGTCCATGTTACCGGTGGCCTCTCCAACAGCCACCATCTGGACCACCATAGGCGGGAAGACTTTGCTTTGACTCATTGGCTCCGCTATTGTCTTACCCTCACTGATTCCCGCTCTGGTCATCATTACATCCCTCTCGACGATCTTATTTCCGGCTGTCTTGGCGGTGATCTCGAGGGCATCGAGGATTGGAACACCGCTGGATATCATCGTTCCGAGGGTACGTGTGAAACGAGCCACCGAGACTTTTTTGAGGAGTGGGCCGAATACTGGGATCTTAAGGATTAGATCGTCTACAATCGTCCTCCCTATATCGGTACGGTAAAAGTAACCGAAGGCTATTACGAAGACGATACCGCCGATGAGGACAAATAAGGAGTAGTTTTTGACGATGTTGCTTACGGTTACCAATACCTGTGTCGGTAATGGCAGTGGTACACCCGAATCCGCAAACATCTGCTGGAACATGGGAACGACGAAGATCAACAGGATCGAAGTGACGCCAATGGCCACCCCCACGATGGTGGATGGATAGACGAGGGCGCCCTTGACCTTTGCTTTGAGGGCCTCGGCCTTCTCGATGTAGGCGGCAAGGCGGTTTAGGATCGTATCGAGGATACCTCCCACCTCGCCGGCGGCCACCAGGTTGACAAAAAGGTTGTCAAAGACCCTGGGATGCTTGCTCAATCCATCTGCAAAGGTAGCACCCCCCTCAACATCTTCCTTGACCTTCATTATAATCTTCTTGAAGGATTTCTTCTCCTGCTGGCTTCCGAGAATATCGAGGCATTGAACGAGCGGGAGGCCCGCGTCGATCATGGTAGCGAACTGGCGTGTAAATACAACGAGGTCTTTCTTGGTGGGCTTTGCCTCCAAGCCGGGTATGGTGAAATTCATGTCCATGCCCATACCCTTTTTCTCAGACAAGGAATCGGGTATTATCTTTCGCTGGCGAAGGAGCGCTGTAGCCGCCGCCTGATTGACGGCCTCTATCTCACCGCTCATTGCAGTTCCCGAGCTATCCCTTCCGGACCATTTAAAAACCGACATCTCTCATTCCTTCTTAATATTTACGGTGTTTAATATATTTTCAATTTTAACTTTTTTAAATTAAATGTCTCACACCTAAAGATATTTAAAACATCACCCCTCCCCCCAAAAAAATCCCCACTCCCCCACCCGACTACCTCCTCTGGATGGCCTCTCTGGTCTCCTTCTGGGACTTTGCGTATGTCTCTCTGGCAACGGCCTCGGGGCCTTTCGCCATCATCTGTCTCAACTCTTCGGGATCGGAGCTCCTCCCCTGGGCCGTATCCAAGGTTATAAGCCCCTTGGTATAGAGGGCATAGAGGGATTGATTCATCGTCTGCATTCCGAACTTAGATTGGCCCACCTGCATTATCGAGTAAATCTGATGGATCTTGTCTTCCCTGATCAGGTTTCTGATGGCCGGGTTTGGTATCATTATCTCAACTCCGAGCACCCTCCCTCTTCCGCCGGCCTTCGGGATGAGCTGCTGGCAGAGGACACCTTCGAGGACAAAGGATATCTGTGCCCGCACCTGTGACTGCTGGTATGGGGGGAAGACGTCGATTATCCTGTTGATCGTCTGGACGGCCGTATTGGTATGGAGGGTCGCAAAGACGAGGTGCCCCGTCTCAGCCGTGGTAAGGGCGGCCTCGATCGTCTCGAGATCCCTCATCTCACCTATGAGCACGATATCAGGGTCCTGTCTCAGGATATATTTGAGTGCCGTCTTGAAGCTTATCGTGTCCGCCCCGACCTCTCTCTGATTGACGATGCAGTTCTTGTGGGGATGGAGATACTCTATCGGGTCCTCGATGGTGACGATGTGCTCATGTCTCTCTTCGTTGATCTTATTGATCATTGATGCCAGGCTCGTCGATTTGCCCGAGCCCGTAGGCCCTGTCAATAAAACGAGGCCCCTCGGCTTTTTGGTCAGCTCCTCGACTATCGGGGGAAGCCCCAGCTCCTGAAAAGACATGAATTTATATGGGATGATCCTGAAGGCCGCCGCCATGGCCCCCCTCTGGACGAAGATATTCGCCCTGAAGCGGGAGAGGCCCTTTACCCCGAAGGAGAGGTCAAGCTCACTCTCCTCTTCAAATTTATGTTTCTGGGCATCGGTGAGGATGCTGTAGCACAGATTTTTCGTGTCGGTAGCGGTGAAGGATTCCGAAGAGATAGGTACGAGCTTGCCGTCTATCCTCAGCTGTGGTGGTGACCCTGTTGTTATGTGAAGGTCCGTCGCCCCCTTCTCGACCATCAACTGCAAAAGCTGGTGGAGACTCGCCATATAGAATACTCCTTTTTGTTGTTAATCTTTTAGTAAAAAATCCTAATCCGCGGCCGAAGACCTCAAAATCTCCTCGATCGTGGTGACACCCTCTTTCAGCTTGGTTATTCCAGCCTGCCTGAGGGTCTTCATCCCGTGGCGCATGGCCTCCCTCTTGAGCTCGGCCGTTGAAGCGCCGTTTAGGATCAACTCTTTGATCTCATCGTTGACCTTCATGACCTCATACAGTGCTATCCTACCCTTGTATCCTGTCCCGGCACATATATTACAGCCCTTCCCCTTGTAGATTTCAACTTCCGACGCCTCGTCGGGAGGGACTCCTACGTCGATCAGCGCCTGTGGGGGGACTTCAACTTTCTCTTTGCAGTCGGGACAGATCTTTCGGGTGAGCCTCTGGGCTGCCACGGCGTTCAGCGACGAAGCCACCAGAAAAGGCTCTATACCCATATTGAGAAGTCGGTTTATAGACGACGGTGCGTCATTGGTATGCAGAGTAGACAGGACAAGGTGCCCCGTGAGGGCGGCCTTGATGGCGATCTCCGCCGTCTCGAAGTCACGGATCTCCCCCACCATCATTATGTCCGGATCCTGTCTCAAAAAGGACCTCAGCGCCGCTGCGAAATTGAGACCGATCTCATCGTGCATCTGGACTTGATTTATCCCTGGAAGGTTGAATTCAATAGGGTCTTCCGCCGTCATTATATTGTCGGTCTCCTGGTTTAACTCCGCCAATGCCGAATAGAGGGTGGTGGTCTTTCCAGAACCGGTAGGGCCGGTAACCAGGACCATCCCGTACGGTTGATGGATAGAGTCCTTAAAATCGCCCAGTGACCTCTCTTCAAATCCCAGCTTCGTCATATCCAGCTGGAGATTTGATTTATCCAGAAGCCTCAGAACTACCTTCTCTCCAAATAGGACGGGAATCGTCGAGACCCTGAAATCCATCTCGCGATTTTTGCCGAGTTTGAGTTTTATACGCCCGTCCTGGGGAAGTCTCTTTTCAGCGATATCCAGCCTCGACATGATCTTGACCCTCGAGATTACGGCATTCTTGATCTTGAGGGGAAGGCCCATCGCCTTTCTCAAGACACCGTCCATCCGATACCTCACCCTAAACGACTTCTCGTAGGGCTCGAAGTGGATGTCACTGCATTTTAACTTAATGGCCTTTATAAGTATACCGTTTACAAGCTTTACTATAGGGGCTTCTACATTCTCATCGAACTCAGCTTCACTGCTTGTGTCTATAACCTCAACGGTGTCGACCGCGCCATGAACCAGGGCATCGAAGTCATCGACGTCCACCACGCTGTCCTCATCCATATCTCCGAACATGCCGCTCCCATCAGCTTCATCGCCGAAATCGTAGTCCTTTGCGTCAAGATCAACCGATCCCTGCCCCGCAAGTCCCCTGGAGCCGTAATTCTTCTTTATCGCATCTATAATATCCGGCTCCGGCGCCACTACCACATCTATGTTGAAACCGGTCATGAATCGGATGTCTTCCACGACCTGCATGTTCGAGGGATCGGCCATTGCAACAATCAGGTTGGATCCCGACCGTGAGACGGGTATAACCAGATGCTTCTTGGCGATATTGGCGCTGATGTATTTGAGATTTACCGGATCAATCTCTTGCTCTTTGAGCTCTATGGCGGGAACATTGTACTGCTGACTGAGAAATTCTGTGATGTCGGTCTCTGAGAGGAAGCCGAGCTTGGTAAGCTCATGCCCCAACCTACCCCCCGATGCCTTCTGCTGGGCCATTGCCTGCTGAAGCTGTTCGGTGGTAATGAGGTTGTTTCTAACTAATAATTGACCCAATCTCTGGTTCATAACCGTATTCTCCCGCGTGTATCCTGATTATGTCTTATGGTTAAAGCAGTCTTTTTGGGCCGCTCTTTCGATATCAAAAGATAAATACCCTTTATATGATAACTAGTTTTATGCCGAATTGTCAAGCTATTTATTTGGTAGATCGAGGGCAGACTTCATCGCCGAGATCGGGGGGCGCACATTTGTCCACAGTAAAAATCCCTCGGCGCCCTGATATAGTAGCATCGGGATTCCGTCGGAATAAATGATCCCTTTGGATTTCAGAAATTCCTTCAGCTCACTTCCGCCGGGATTCGCCCCACCGTAGTTCATGTCGAAAAAGACCGAACCCTTACCAAGGAGGGAGATATCTATGCCTAAAAAATCACATTTATCTTCTTTCCACCCCGCCGCCACCCCCGTTGAGTTTATTAGGATGTTAAATCCACCGCCTCCTTCCTGTTTCAGCGTCCCGTTTATCTCCTTCGGGTCTAAAGCGGCGGCCTCGATTCCAGCCCCCTCCCTTTTATACTCAGAGATCAGGTTCTTGGCCCTCTCAACGTTCCTGTTTACTATCTTTAGATATCCGATCCCCGAATCCAGAAGTGCGGGGACAACGCCCCGCGCCGCACCGCCCGCCCCGAAGAGCAAGATACGGGCGCCCGAAAGCGATACCCCCAGCTCCTTCGTTAACGCACCGACGAGTCCCGCCCCGTCGGTATTGTGCCCGATAAATCTATCGCCATCGGACACAATCGTGTTTACCGAACCGGCCCTCTCGGCGGTGGGCGAAAGGCCGTCTAGAAAATCCGCCACCGCCTCCTTTAGGGGCGCCGTCACATTGGCGCCGCCTATGCCTATGGTCTTAAGGGAACTTATGACCCCGCCGAGCTCTTTTTGAGGGACGCGAAAGGCGAGATAGACGGCGTCTATCCCCGCTTCAGAAAAAGCGGCGTTCATCATCCTTGGCGACACGGAATGGGACACCGGATCGCCGAGGAGGCAAAACAGCCTCGTCTTTGCAGAAAATTCGCCTAACATCGCTTCGACTTAATATTAACGGTAGGTGTTGATATAATCCCGGATGCCCTCTTTGTCGGGGGCGTTCGGGAAGAGCTTTAAGTATTTATCTAGATATACCGCGGCTTCTTTGTGCCTCTCCTGACTCTTCAGAATCAGGCCCAGATTATAGTAGGCATCGATGTTATTCGGTTCGAGCTTTATGGCCTCCCTGTAGTATGATTCGGCATATTCGGCTTCACCCAGCTTGTCGTAAGAAAAGGCGAGGAAGAAATATGCCTCGGCGGTCTTGTAGCCGTAGTCCTCTATGGCCTCATCGAGGACCTCGATGGCGTCCTTGAAGCGATCCGCATAGATGTACTTTTTGGCCTTGTCCAAAAAATCGCCGTAGGAAGGTTTGGAGAGCACCCACGTCTGGGGAGTCACACCACTTGATTTTGAGTAGGTCTTCCTGTCCTCGTTGAGGGTGTAGTATTCGCTCCCGCCGCTGTCCTTCTTTACGATTATTCCGTATATCAAGTGGTTATAGGTAAGGGTCTCTATTAGATCTTTATCCCGAATATAGTGCTCGACCCACGTCTCAGGCCC
>CAZDOD010000050.1:11427-12486 GCA_964506935.1 uncultured Thermodesulfobacteriota bacterium
CCCGCTGATGCCGGCCGCCGTCAGCGCCGTGGCGATGGCGGAGGTTGTAAACCCGATCATCGGCTTCTGCTCGCCGAGCACGGCGAAGGTCGGGTCGACCTGTCCGTCGCTGCCCTCGATGATCTCGGAGAGATAGATTCCCCCCTGGGCGAAGGCCCCGAATGGAATCGTGTTCAAGAGGAGAAAGATAAGAAGGGACTTTACGAAAATTCCGATCTCTATATTCTTTTTTCGCCTCAAATAAAATTCCCCCTTATATTTGTCCAATAGAATAATACATATGAGATCCTATGTCAAGATCACGCCTATAGGCTTTTAGGCTTATAGCTATAACACCTCAATAGATCCAAAAAAACATCAAAGCGATATCCCCAGAGTAAAAACCCATCCAACTCTCATCGTCAAGTGATCGGCACCCTCCCTTTAGTCTTCATTGGCCCTCAATATGTCTTTTGGCCCTTTCCGCTCTGGAGCGAGAGATAGGATACCAGATCGATAAGCCTCCTCGAAGAGAACCTCTGGAGGAACAGGTGTATAAACTTGGCCCACAGCCCCGGCACATATACAAATTTCCCCTTCTCAAAGGCGCGAATTGCCTTTTTCGCGACCCACTCCGGTGTCTTGAGGCCGCCACCAATCGTATACCACCTCAGCTTTTTCGGAAAGCCGGGGACTCTCAGAATCGCCGTATCGGTATACGGAGGGTTCAGGGTGCAGACCGAGACCCCAGTCCCCCTGAGCTCGGCCCTCAATCCCTGGGAGAGGCTCTGGAGCCCCGCCTTCGTAGCCCCGTAGACCGTGTGAAACGGGGTCGGTTGAAAAGCCGACACGCTCGAAGTGTTAAAGACCACCCCCTCGCCCCTCTTCACCATATCGGGCAAAAACAGGTACATGAGCCTCGCCGGGACAAAGAGGTTCAGCTCAAGGGTCTTCTGTTGCTTCATCCAGTCTATCTCCCAGGCCCTCCCGTAGGCGACCGTTCCGGCGTTGTTTACGAGGGCGTAGACTTTTTTCACATCCTTTTTGATATCGCTGTGGAGCTTTTCGGGCCCGCCCGTC
>CAZDOD010000050.1:12496-17147 GCA_964506935.1 uncultured Thermodesulfobacteriota bacterium
TGTAGTCTTTTTCCAACCCTTTTGCAAAATCGGTTAGGATTTTCTTCTCATTCGGGAGTGCGGTTATCGCGAGATTGGCCCCCTTCTTTGCAAACTCGACCGCAAGCGCCCTACCGATCCCGGTCGATGCGCCGGTGATCACGACATTTTTGCCCTTAAAATTGTGTTTCTTCATACCCTCCTCACTATATTGGTGGAATGATTTCAAATGACAATAAAAGCGGATTTTTCGATAGAGGATAACCGAAAAAGACCGGCCTTTCAAGAGAAAAAACTATAAAGAAAACAGAGGGCGTTATTCACTATTGACAAAAGATGTCAATTTCTATATAAACAAAGGGTGAAATGATCGGAAAAGGAGTTTTTTACCGCACATTCTAAAAATCCTCTCAATATTTTATTACTTTCCTCTTCGGTCAGGGCATCAAAGAGGACCGAAACGATATGTCCCGCGATAAGACAAGCGATAAATATATGGATATAACTATTTCGGTGGCCTACGACAACAGGCCGTACGAGGAGGGGTTGGGTCACGCCTGGGGTTTTGGCTCCGTTATCTCGACGGGGGATATAAAGCTACTCTTCGATACCGGTGGCAACGGCGGGCTTTTGTTGGACAACATGAAGAATATGGGGATCTCGCCCGATGAGATAGACGTAGTATTCCTGTCCCACTACCACGCCGATCACACGGGCGGGCTTTTTAGATTTCTGGAGCATAATCCAGACGTAACAATATATATGCCCCGATCGTTTCCCGAGGATTTCAAGTCAAAGACGAAGACCTACGGGGCGAAGATCGTTGAAGTCAGGGGACCGGTCGAGATAGCCGAAGGTGTCCACTCGTCCGGGGAGCTGGGAAGGACAACGATAGAGCAGTTTCTGATAATTGAGACAAGTCGTGGAACGGTCGTCATCACGGGCTGCGCCCATCCGGATGTAGTCGAGATCATAACGATGATCGACAAGATGTTGAGGAAGGATATCCTCCTCGTCATGGGCGGCTTCCATCTTGCCGGTTCGAGCACCGATGAGATCGGGATGATTATCTCGAAGTTTCGGGAATTCGGCGTCCGCTACGTCGCCCCCTGCCACTGCACCGGAGACGGGGCGATTGAGATGTTCCAAAAAGAATACGGCGAAAATTTCATCAGGATAGGGGTGGGTAGGGAGATAAGAATCGGGGAGTTGGGGTGAGAATAAATCAAATACTATGAAGGAGACGAATGGACACGGGCAAACCTGTCTGCCCGTGTTATTTATATATACCAAAAAAAACCTGTAGGGGCGGCTCGAGAGCCGCCCACATTTAGGGCGCGTCCCGACGCACCCCTACAATTGCATTTGGATAACGATTTAGTAGGGGCACGGCATGCCGTGCCCCTACACATCACTGCAGATTACCGATACTAATTGAATCCACGAGACATTCAAATCCCCCCTTTTTTTATCAAAATCCCCACCATTTCACCTTGAAATAGTCTTTCAAGAATGCTATTGTCTGTAAAAAATAATAATCTATTTCACTTGGGAGTTATATTATGAAGATCAAGGACAAAGCGGTAACGATACGTGGAACCAAGGGTAACATCATCATCAGGAGGATGGAAGGGGGAATCCCCCACATCCGCGCGCAGCACGAACACGACCTCTACTACGGCCTCGGATACATGCAGGGCCACGACCGGCAGGTTCAGCTCTGGCTAACGAAGCTCATCGGCCTGGGGATTGCGTCTGAAAACTTGGAGGGATCAGACGAACTCATCGAGATAGACAAATACATGCGCTGGATGGATTTTGCCGGCGACGCAAAGGAGGAGGAGAAGAATTTCTCGGCAGGCGTAAAAGAAATACTGAAGGCATACTGCAAGGGGGTAAACGACGCCGTCGCCCAGTCGAAGAGGCCCTTCGAATTCAGGCTCGTCGGCTACCGCCCCGACAAGTGGACGCCTGCAGACGTCATCCTCATCGGAAAGCTCATAGGGTTCATCGGCCTGACGCAGTCGCAGGGGGAGATGGAAAAATTCATCATCCACATGATTCAAAAGGGGGTGGACACAAAGAAAATCAAGGAGCTCATCCCCTACATGAAGGAAAATATATCGAAGGAACTTATTAACATCATAAAAAAAGTAAAAATCAATAACCCCATCATTCCAAATTCCGTCCCGTGGTTTGGATTTCTCCCGAATTTTTCGGCGAGCAACAACTGGGCGGTAAGCCCGAAGAAGACGGCCTCGAAGGCGGCCATCATGGCAAGCGACCCGCACCTCGAGATAAACCGTCTCCCGTCAATCTGGTACGAGGCCGCACTCACATTAAGAAAACCTAGCAACAATCCGGTCGGTAAGCGACCCGAGGATTTCTTCATGATCGGTGCGACTGTCCCCGGAACGCCGTTTATGGCCTTCGGGCGGTCGAACAACCTCGCATGGTCGGCGACCTACGCCTTTATGGACGTAATCGACTACTTCATCGAGGACGTAAAAGACAAAAAATACCGCCGCGGAAAGAGCTTTGTCCCATTTGTGGTGAGACAGGAGACAATCAAGCCGAAGAAGAAAGACCCGATCGTCGTGAAATATTACGAGAACGAGCACGGCGTCTTGGACGGCGAGCCCGATGAGGACGGCTATTATCTCACCTATGCGTGGTCCGCGAGGCGCGGCTCAATCGCCGAGACGATGGACAATATTATCAAGGTCCCCACAGCGAAGACCACCGGCGAGGCGATGAAATATTTTGCAAACCTCCCGTTTGCCGCATTCAACTGGGTCATGGCCGACACGAAGGGGAACATCGGCTTCCAGATGAGCGGGAGGTTCCCGAAAAAGGCCCCGAAGACATCGGGCATCCTCCCCTACCTTGGATGGGATAAGAGCCAGGACTGGAAGGGATTTGTCGATACCAACAAATTGCCGAAGGTCATGAATCCAAAGGAGGGATACATCATCACGGCCAACGAAGACCTGAATCACCTCGGGAAGGTCGATGTCCAAAACCTCCCGATGGCGCCGTATCGGGCAAACAGGATAAAAGAGCACCTCGAAAAGGGCAAGGACATGAGCGTAGACGACATGAAGCCGATACATTTTGACACCTACTCAACCCAGGCCCGCATCTTCATGGAGATCATAGGGCCTCTCCTCCCGAAGTCGAAAAACGGTAAGATATTGAAGAACTGGGATTTTCGATACGACGTGAAATCGAGGGGTGCCACCCTGTTCGAGAGCATCTACGAGGAGCTATTGAAGATCGTCTTCGGGGAAAACGGCCTCGGGCCCGAAGTCGTGGATTACGCCCTCGCCGAGACCCCTGTATTCAACGCCTTTTTCGGAAACTTCGACAGAATCCTTTTGAGCAAGAATTCGAGCTGGTTCGGGAAATCATCGAGGGACGAGATTTACAAGATGGCGATAAAGCGCGGCCTGAAGAAGAAGGCGACCCCATACGGCAAGGGCCGAAAGGTGCTGATGGCCAATATGTTCTTCGGCGGAAAGCTCCCGAAGTTCCTCGGCTTCGACTACGGGCCGATCGAGCTTCAGGGTTGCCGCGCCACGATCCCACAGGGGCAGATATTCAAGTTCGGCGGGAGGGTCACCACCTTCGCCCCGTCGTATAGGCTCCTCACCGACATGTCCGAGAAGGCTGTTTATACAAACATCCCCGGCGGACCTTCCGACAGGAGGTTCTCGAAATATTACAAAACCGGTATCGAAGAATGGGAGAAGGGGATATACAAGACCCTGAAGCCGTAAATATTGAGAAGCCCCCGAAGGCCGATCGTAACGTATCGAGCTCGGGAAAATCAGCATGGGACGCGGCTGGGGGCCGATGGAGTTTTTACTTGTATTTTTTATGCCAAGTGAATTATAATTATGGTTACCAGTAAATGGTAATCATTGATTTAAAGGAGAAAAATCATGAAAAATTTTGTAACCAAACGATATCTAGGAATTCTTATCGTTGCCATAGCACTTGTCTTTTTGGTCTTCGGCTGTGCGACCACAAAGACGACCACCACGGCTCCGGTATCGTGCGCCAATTTTTCCGGAACATGGAACACCAGTCAGGGCCCTATTGAGATCTATCAGAACGGCTGTTCAGCCGAAGGGATATTCCCGTCGCCGGTCCGCTTCCACAGCATAATGGGGACTGTAAGCGGCTACAACCTCCAGTTCAACTGGGAGGGACCGATGGGCTCCGGAACCGGAGTACTGACCATCAGCCAGGGATTGGACGCCTTCACTGGGTCATGGAACTACGGGACGGGTGGAACTGGAGGAGGAACCATAGAGGGATGGAAGGGGTCATGGCCTGTAAAATAGGCCTCCTTTGTGTCTCCAAACGAGATTTTCGGGAACTGATTTGAACCGGATATTGTACTTGTTTTTCAACAGAAAGAAGATAAAGGTCAACGTAAAACCCTACGGCATAATTGAGAGACAAATAAAGGGCGGCACCTACGAGCTCAGAGAGGGGGCGAAGCTTCGGACGCTCCTCAGGAAGTCCGGGGCGTCGGGGCTTGGAATCCCCCTGATCTACATGATTGACGGCGAGCGTGCAAAACCATCCCGACTCTTGTCCGATGGAGACGAAGTGAAGATCCTCAACATCGTCGGCGGAGGATAGTTTTTCGGGGTAAAATTTC
>CAZDOD010000051.1:0-17099 GCA_964506935.1 uncultured Thermodesulfobacteriota bacterium
AGTAGGATTCGAACCCACGGAACTTTCGTTCAACGGTTTTCAAGACCGCCGCCTTAAGCCACTCGGCCATCCCTCCATAATAAATTTCATATATTTCCCTACTCCCCCTCGTATCGATCCTGCGATCTATGCGATCCGTTGTCACAATCCCCTAAGGTATAGATTCTTTCCCGTTGAGATATGGTCTCAGTACATTCGGGACCTTAACGGTGCCGTCTTTTCTCTGGTAGTTCTCGAGGACTGCAACCAGCGTCCTCCCCACAGCAAGGCCCGATCCATTTAGAGTATGGACGAATCGGGTACCCTTCTTCCCCTTCTCCTTGAACCTTATATTTGCCCTCCTCGCCTGAAAGTCCTCAAAGTTGCTGCATGATGATATCTCTCGATATGCCCCCTGGCCTGGGAGCCACACCTCTATATCATATGTCTTTGAGGCCGAAAATCCTAGGTCGCCCGTGCAAAGGTTGACGACCCGATAGTGGATTTCGAGCCTCTTTAATATCTCTTCGGCGTTTGAGAGTAGCCTCTCGAGCTCTTCGTATGAATCCTCGGGCCTCGTAAACTTCACCAATTCGACCTTGTTAAACTGGTGTTGCCGGATGAGCCCCCTTGTATCTTTTCCGTAGGAGCCGGCCTCTTTCCTGAAACACGGCGTGTATGCACACATATAGACCGGCAGTGCTTCGGCTTCTAAAACCTCATCCTGATAGATGTTTGTCACCGGCACCTCGGCCGTCGGGATGAGCCAGAAGTCGGTGTCCGACACGTGAAACAGGTCATCGGCGAACTTGGGGAGCTGGCCCGTCCCCGTCATCGCCCTCGAATTCACCATAAACGGGGGTAGCACCTCGAGGTAACCGTGCTCCTTTGTATGGAGATCGAGCATGAAGTTAATCAGCGCCCTCTCGAGCCGGGCGGCGGCGCCGAGATATAGGGTGAAGCGCGCCCCGGCGAGCTTTGCGCCCCTGGCGAAATCGAGTATCCCACACCTCTCACCGATGTCTGCGTGCTCGAGCGGTTCAAAATCGAAATCAGGGGGATCCCCCCATCTCCTGACCTCCTCATTATCCTCATCGCCGCCACCAATAGGGACCGACTCGTGGGGGATGTTCGGGATGAGAGCCAGAAAATCATCGAGCTCCTTTTCTACGTTCGCTACCTCCCCGTCAAGCTCCTTGATCTCATCGGACACCCCCTTCATCTTCGATATGAGGTCACTCGCATCCCCCTTATCCTTCTTTATCCTCGCTATCTCATCCGATACCTTGTTGCGCTCATATTTTTTTGACTCGACCTCTGAAAGGATATTCCTCCTCTTCTCATCGAGGGCGATAGTAACGGAGATGTCCACCGCCTCTCCCCTCGTTGAGAGCCTTTCGGAGATAAACTTGCTATTTTCTCTGAGAAATTTTAGATCAAGCAATTTTAAAAAAATCAAATAACTAACTAAATCTTTCAAATGTTACCACCCCTAAATTAAATAGTCAATATTTTTATCAAGCACAAGCCAATATAGACTATTGTGAAATAAATGTTAAAATAATAGAAACTTTCTCAGGATTATATTTAACCTTATCTCGGCACAGAACGTCTAAAGGGTAAAAAAGAAGATAATGGATAAAGAAAAGGAGCTCATTCGCCGGGCACAGGGTGGAGACAACGAGGCCTTCGAGGAATTGGTGAGGCAAAACATGCACCAGGTCTACTTTACGAGCCTCTGCATCGTAAAGAACCATCACGATGCTGACGACGCCGCCCAGAACGCATTCATCAGTGCATATCGCGGGCTCAAAGGATTCAAGGGGAAGTCATCCTTTAAGACGTGGGTCACGAGGATCGCGATAAATAAGGCCAGGGATCAGATCAGGCGAAAGAGACCGAAGGAGATCCTCACCGATATGGCATCCCACACCGATCCGAATGGAGATTCACTATCCCATTTTATCAAAAGTGACGAGAAGAGACGTCTTGGCGAAGCCATAAGCAATCTCCCGGAAAAACAGAGGCTCGTCGTGCTCTTGAGGCTCAAACAGTCACTGAATTTTTCGGAGATATCGGAAGTTCTAAAGATCAGCGTTAATTCCGCAAAGACGAATTTTTGCTACGGCATCAAAAAAATCGAAAAGGAACTTGGGGGTCACAATCCAAAAAATATGTGAGGAAAAACAAGGTGAGATGTAAAAGGATAAGAAAAAGGCTTTCGGCCTATGTCACGGGCGACGTGTCCGAAGTGGAACGGGCTTTTATCTCAAATCATATAAAGTCATGTCGAGACTGCAAAGAAGAGCTACCTGGTATCGAGTCTGTCATCAGAGATCTTTCCGATTTCGACCTCCCACAGCCGCCCGATATCTTCTTTAAATACTTCCCGAAGAGGGTCACAAGTTCCATCTCCGATCGATCGCTTTTCGAGATAAGTAAGAAAAAATGGATCTTCAGGGTGTCATTTGCCGCGGGTACACTATTTATCGCCCTCCTTTTACTGTTTTTTTACCCCTCGATACAAAAAAAGACGACTTATGAAGACTTAAACTACTTCTACGACACATTTATCTACGATCCGCTTCCGGATGTCATCGAGGCTTCGGAGGAGGAGCTCATCGGCGCCGCACTCGAAATCGGAACCGAGGAGATAGGGGACCTCGAAGATGTGCTCGAACCGTATCAGATTTGGGACGAATCATACGATCTTTCCGACGAGGAGTGGGAAGAGGTATTACACATGCTGGAAGAACATTTTTATGACAAAGGAGTTTAGGAGGAATCCGATGACAAATCCTATGAGAAATATTATAGTCGCAACGCTTGCCGTGCTTTTGGCCTTGCTCTCATTCGCCTCGCTTTCGTTCGGGGCCGAAGACGACATCAACAAAAGGAAAGAAGACGCAAAGTGGCGAATCGACCTGATCAGGAAGGGGCTTTTGGCACAGGAGCTGGGCCTCGATGAGGCGACACTTGCGAAACTTGTGGGTATAAACGACAGATATGACAGCGAACGCAAAAAACTGATCGAAGAGCGAAGGGATAATATAGCGGCGCTCGATAAAGCCATCAAGAAGGAGAATGTCAACGAATCCGAGATAGGCGGGATCGTAAATAAGTTAGTCGGGGTTGAAGACAAGATCTACGAACTTAGAAAAAAGGAGACCGGTGAGCTCGACAAGATCCTCACAACCGAGCAGATGGGACGCTACATCCTCTTCAACGACAGGTTCAACAAGGAGATAATGAGACTCATAAGGAAAGTGGGCGACAGGAAAATCCACGAGCCTCTTGAGCAGAAGAAATAACCACGGGGGGTCACATCAATCCCCCGGGATTACCGATATGTCCTGAGTTTCTGGTATTTATAGACGGCCCTGTTGTGCTCGGCGAGCGTGCTCGAAAAATGATGGGTGCCGTCGTTTTTTGAAACAAAGTACAGGTAATCCACGTCGGCCGGCAAAAGGGCCGCCCTTATCGCCGCCCTCCCCGGATTGCATATCGGGCTCGGAGGGAGCCCGGCTATGATGTACGTGTTGTATTCGGTATAGGCATCAAGATCGGCCTTCGTGAGATTTCCGTCGAAGCGATCCCAGATCCCGTAGATGACCGTCGCACAGCTGTCGAGCTTCATCCCCTTTTTCAGACGATTCAAAAACACCGCCGAAACAAGAGGCCGCTCATCATCGGCCTTCGCCTCCTTTTCGATGATAGACGCGAGGATCAAGACACCATATTCGCTCAATCCCGCCGACTCGGCTTCATAAGCGGCCATATCCTTCTCCTCATCAAATACCGAAAAGTGGCGTTCCACCATTAGTTTAATAATATCCTTTTCGCTCATCCCCCGGTTGAAATTATAGGTGTCGGGGAATAGAAAGCCTTCCAAGATATTGGCGTCAATATCGAGGGATGCTATAAAGTCCTGATCTCGCAGGAGCCCCAAAAGGACATCCTCATCGACAAGGCCCTTTTCCGAGAGGAGCTCTGAGACCTGATAGATGTTGTATCCCTCGGGGATGATCACCGAGTACTCGATCACCTTCCCCCTCAAAAGAAGTATCAATATGTCCTTTGGCGACATATCGGGTGTGATCTCGTATTCGCCCGCCCGAATCCTCTTCTGCACACCTATTACCCGCGCCGTTGTGATAAAGACTTCCTCGTTTTTGATCGCCCCGAGGTCTTTGAGCTCACCTGCCACAGCCGACAGGGTATCACCTTTCTCTATCATCACGACGGTGGGCTCGGAAAGCTCCCCCGTCGGCACATAGAAGGAAAGATAGAAGATCAGAATAGCCGCGATGACGGCGACCAAAACGGGGACCAAAGCTATCAGAATCCAATTTTTTTTACTCAACTTCATAATTCGCCTTCAATATTGATTTTTCCCGATCACGTGAATCACCTCGGACTTCTGAGTCTCGTCTCGAGGATTATCGCGGCCGCAATCTTGTCGATTGATTTTCTCCTTTTTTCCCTCGATACGTCTGCTGATATCATGAGCCTTTCGGCCTCCATGGTCGAGAGCCTCTCATCGACATAGACGACGGGGACATCCACACTCTCCCTTAATTTATCGGCAAACGCCGATACCTTTTCGGCCATCTCGCCTCTCGTCCCATTCATGTTAATCGGAAGCCCGACGACGATTTCGCCGACATCATTTTTTCGGGCGAGATCACATATTGCTTCGATGTCGCCATCCCCCCTCTTTATCATCGTGAGGGGCTGGGCTATTGTGTTTGTGGGATCGGTTATGGCAATCCCTATCCTTTTGTCGCCTACGTCTATGCCAAGAAGTCTCAAATTTAAAATCCCCAAATTTTTGAAATCAAATACTAAATCATATGAACAATAAATAAAAGCGCTCTAGAAATATGATATCACATTGTCTTCGATTTTGGAATTTTTAGGTGGGTGATAAGGCAGAAATATAAATTTATCTTATTAATCTTCTGAATCTATATGATTTACCATCCATTTCTGTTCGAGCATGGTCAGTCTCCCGTCTCCATTTATGATCTCTATGAAATTATTGATCCAGTTCAAAAGGTCAGGGTCTCCCTTTCTCATTCCCACAGCTATCGGCTCATAGGTAAAGGGAGTCATAAGCGCCCTTGTAGAGTTGGGATACTTTTTGGCGAAGATCGCCACCCGCGCCTTGTCGGCTACATACGCATGCGCCCTCCCCTCGACCACCTCCAGTACGGCATCCTCATCGGTCTCAAATCTGAATATCCTTGCATTCGGAATGTACCTGTCGAGTATCATATCGTCGTAGAACGTGGCGGTAACGACGATATCCTGCCGATCGAGGTCGTAGTATGAGGATATGCGTCCGGCGTAGTCTATATTTATGAGGAGACACTTGCCCGAAAGGAAATACGGCCTTGAGAAATTGATGGCCTTGTTTCTCTCGGTGGTAATCGACATCCCCGAAATTATAATATCAAACTTTCCGTTGATGAGGGCTGGGATGATCCCGTCCCAGCTCGTCTGGACTATCTCGAGAGTAACGCCCAATTCATCTGCCATCATCTTGGCGAAATCCACATCGAATCCCACGATCTCGCCCTTTTCGTTCTTCATCTCAAACGGTTGATACCTGATATCGGTGATATCCATCCCGACCGTGAGCTTCTTCTTCTTGAGTATGGTGTTCAGGGTGGATTCTTCGGCGATGAGCTTGGGACTGACCTTTGCGGGCCCGTTGTTGTCTTTTGAGCAGGAAAATAGTGTCAATAACAGAATTAAAATTGCGAATATTGATATATTACGTTTCATTTTTTAAATCTTGGGATATTTAATGATAAGTTCTAGATTATTTAGGGTTTTAAAATGATCTCGGGATATGCACAAATTCAATTTAAATAAATATCTATAACTCGATATAAATTGCCATCAATTAACATACCCTCTCCGCCCCTACTTTAATACACTCCTCCCTCCTCTCCCCCCTTCTATAGGATCTGGCTCAAGAACAATTTCGTCCTCTCGCTCTTCGGATTCTTGAAGAACTCACTTGGACTCCCCTCCTCTATGAGCCTCCCCTCATCCATAAAGATAATACGGTCGGACACCTCCCTCGCAAATCCCATCTCATGGGATACGACGACCATTGTCATACCCTCTTTTGCAAGGGTCCTCATGACGTCAAGTACCTCCCCTATCATCTCGGGATCGAGCGCCGAAGTGGGTTCATCGAAGAGCATGATCTTGGGCTGCATGGCTAGCGCCCTTGCGATCGCAACCCTCTGCTGTTGACCTCCGGAGAGTTGAGAAGGATAGGCGCGCGCCTTTTCGTGAATGCCGACCTTTTCGAGGAGCCTATCCGCTATTTTTTCTGCCTCTTCGATCGTCCTCCTCCTCACCACGACCTGGGCAAGTGTAATATTTTCTATGACGTTTTTGTGCGGAAAGAGGTTGAAATGCTGAAAGACCATCCCTATCTCTTCCCTCACCTCATGGATCTTTATGCGTGTATCATAGATGTCCATTCCTTCGATGATTATCGTCCCCCTGTCTATCTCTTCGAGCCTGTTCAGACACCTCAAGAATGTGGATTTCCCCGAGCCTGAAGGCCCGCATATCACTACGACTTCGCCGGTGTTTATATCCACGCTCACATCCACGAGGGCCCTTACGTGTCCGAAGTTTTTGTATATATTTTTTGTAGATATGATGGGTTCAGCCATTTCCGGCACCTCTTTCTCTGTCGTCCGATCTAATCATCGGTTGCCATAATTTTTTCCATGTTCCACACGACCTTGGAAAGCACAAGCGTGATGACAAGGTAAATCAGTGCCACCAGTGTGTATACCTCAAACGGGATAAAAAATATTGCGACGAACTCCCGACCGCGGCGCAGAAGGTCGGCAACGGCGATGATCGAGACCAGAGACGAATCCTTGAGCAGGGCTATGAACTCGTTCCCGATGGGGGGAAGTATTACCTTGAAACCCTGTGGCAGGATGACCTGACTCATCGTTTGGTAATTTGTCATCCCAAGAGACTTCGCCGCCTCCATCTGGCCGTGTGAGATGGATTGTATACCCGCCCGGAATATCTCCGCCATATATGCGCCGTAGCATATGGCCATTGCCGTGACAGCCGAGCCGAGAGGCGGAAGATTAAAAAGTACCCTCCCCAAACCGAAGTGAATATAAAAAAGTTGAACCAGAAGTGGCACCCCTCTTATTACTTCTACGTAGACTGAGGCTATCCCCTTGACAAATGCATTCTCTGAAAGCTTCCCCAGACCTGCAAGCAGACCCAGGATGAGGGCCAGGATCATGGAGCCAACGGTGACTTCAAATGTGACAACGATACCTGATTTGACAAATTTCAGGGTATCAAAGTAGGGATCTGGATAGAAGTATATAAGGAGTAATATAGTGACGATCGCGGCAAAGAGGGAAACCCTCCAGGCGTCAAAAAAATTTGTAAAGACAGAGTGCCTGAGTCCGTTCATCTCGACTTCATGGGTATCCTGGATTGCCTCGAGATCCGCATTTATATGTTTGATGAGAAACCCGACGATCAACGAAAACACAACCAATATAACACCGATGACAAAACCCGGAGAGAAGACATCCCCCTGATTGCCGGCAAAGAATGAGTCGACAAACTTATAAAATCCGAGACCGAATTTGAGTTTGAACCACGACCCATCAGCCCCCAGACTTATGATCTTCCTGATGCCCCCAACGTTAATCCATGGGTTCTGGCTAACGATATCAATCAGGTTTGGATATTTTTCTATGTTATACCACGGATGCTTCGCGTGCGTATCTATCCTTTCAAGTATCTTAACAACAGGAGTGCCTTTGCTGTGACCCTCGATGATCCAGCCCAAGAGAGTCTTGTCAAGTCTCTCCAATAGACTTGCATCAAGCCCTGAAATTTTTTCACTGATCCTCACAAGAGACTCTTTGATCCTAAACCCGGTAAGCCAGTCCCAGGCGTTCCTCAATAGTATAAAGGCAAATCCTATCAGAAAGTAGATGGCATTATTATAGATCCTTGAATAGGAAGTTAGATTTTTTATCTCATCAGTATTGAGTATTACATATTCCCTCTTTTTTATCGGTATTTTTATAATAAAGAGGTAGTGGGCAGCGGCAATGAACCAGATAAGAATCGTTACAACAAATAGGTAGAAGATAATATTAAATGTATAGCTTATGGCGTTAATTCCGAATTCGATTCCAAAAATCTTTATCTCATAATACGTGATGTCCGAGATGAGATAGACTATATTGCCTATCTCGTTTAAATCTTCAATCCAAGATGTCACTACGAGTGTATATATAAAAACGGCCAGGATGGCCAGTCCTTCAAGGATATTAATACCCAGAATATAGTATTTGGCCTTGTATCTATATCTCCCCTTCAGTATGAGATTAAGTGCTGCAACGATCGGGAAGACGATGATAACGATAAATCCGATAAATAGAGAGGGGAGCATCCTTCCGTGAATAACGGTGTAAGAAAGCTGGGTCAGACCGGTGCGCCCTATCACCTCCTCAGAGGCATAGGCCGATATCATCAAAAAGAAGTAAAAGGCTATCCCGATAAAACCCAAAAAGGCGTGGAAGGTGATGAGCCGTGATTTTCTGTTCTCTTCAACTCCATCCTGATTGATTAAATCCATCAGCGTCCAGAGCCAGAACGCGAAAAAGGTGATTTCTATGAGACTTATAGTTGTCATGTCGAGATTCTTTGGATTTAAATGAAAAAAATTCGGCGGGACCCAAAAAAAGCCCCGCCGAAATTACCGAGTCTATCCTATCTCACATTCCACTTCTTCATGATGTTTTTAATAGTCCTGTTCGAAACTCCCGAAAGACCCTTGTTGATCATGTCGAGGACCTCGGTATTACCCTTCTTGACAACTATTCCATAGCCTTCATAGTCACCCTTGTTCAGATCGTCGTTGACGACCTCAAGTTTGTCCTTGTACGCCTCGTTATCGAGGGCGTAATCATAGGCTACAGGATGATCACAGACTACTCCGTCAACGTCCCCACGGACCAATGCCTCGATCGCCAGTGGATTATCGTCGTAATTTAAGAGCTCAACATTCTCGTTCTTGCTGATAAGGATCGCGCCTGTGGTTCCGATCTGGGCGCCGATCTTCTTGCCGGCCAAGTCGTCGAGTTCTTTCACACCCTTTGCCATATCTTTCCTTACGATCAGTGCCTGGCTGATGGAATAATAAGGCTCGGAGAAGTCGTACTTCGGCTTCCTCTCTTCGGTGATGCTGACCGCGGAGATAACGGCGTCGTATTTGTCATTATCGAGGCCGACAAAGATGCCGTCCCAGTTGACATTGACGAATTCTACCTCAAAACCGCCTTCCTTTGCAATCTCTTTCATCAAATCGATATCGAAGCCGACGATCTCGCCCGTTTCTGGGTCAATGTTCTCAAAGGGAGGATAAGCGGCGTCAGTGGCTACCATGATTTTCATCATCTCCCCACCTTCCATCATCTCTCCCTCTGTCATTTCCTCTCCAGCAGGTTTACAACCCTGTACAGCCATGAAAGTACCCATAATAAGGGCGAGAACAAAAAACAGGGCTAAAATCTTCTTGTTCATAAAAACTTCCTCCTTAAAAAAAAACACACTCTTGTATTCTATTTATCTACAATGAAGGCTTTAAAAATGACATCAAATAAAATACAAACTAAACTCCATCTTCGGGAGAATACCAATAAAATTGTTTAGTGTCAACAATTATTTCAGTTGATATTGTGGCAATAATCCGATTTTGATCGAAAAAACCGAACGATATCTAAAAAAATACCACATCTCAAGGTCATTTGCTTATCTTTTTGACCAATCCCGCTAGATTTTTTGCAAGTATCTTTACCATTATTTCGCCCTTCTCCTTGGAGGCCTTTTTGGGATCGCCCCAAACGCCCGTCTCCCAAAAATCC
Organism: uncultured Thermodesulfobacteriota bacterium; assembly: GCA_964506935.1. Classification (GTDB taxonomy): domain Bacteria; phylum Desulfobacterota; class Zymogenia; order Zymogenales; family Zymogenaceae; genus CAZDOD01. The sequence goes on from CAZDOD010000051.1 coordinate 9,927, forward strand.
CTCGTATCCCTAACCAAAAGCGGCTTCGGAAACTTTGGGTAATCGGCACTTGGTGGCTCCCTCACGAGATCGGGGGCAAGGCTCATTATAAGAGAGGTCTCTATCTCTCCGGCGTGTGAATCGGAAGGCGTCTCAACGAGATCAAAAAAATCCCTGTCTGTGAGTTCGAGGTCCGTTATCACCATAAAACTGATGTCCTCGTATCGCTCCATCAGACTATCTGCGGCGTCGATCATCGCCGCCACGTGGTTCATCCCCGCATGGCCGGAATATAGGATAAAGTTTCTTATGCCGTGCCTGTAAAGCGAGCTTGTGACATCATCGATAAGTGAGATCAGCGTCGTGGGACGGATCCCGATCGTCCCCGGGAATGCGGCGGTGCTCCTGCATACCCCGAATTGGATCGGGGGCGAAACGAAGACCGGGACGATGTCGGATGCCATCTTGGCAATCTCGTAGGCGTGGAAGATATCGGTGTTCATCGGGAGGTGGGGCCCGTGCTCCTCTATCGAGCCGATGGGGACGATTACCGTCTTCGTTTTTTCAAGCCCCTTTTCGAACTCAACGGTGGTCATCGTCTCTATTATCATGTTATAATTCCCACCCTGATTATCTAACCTTTCTAATCTTACACCCCGCCATAAAAACTTTTTCCGGCGAGACGCTCCCTAAGCCGTCGTGCCGCCGTCAAGGGTCATCACCGAGCCGGTCACAAAACTCGACGCATCGGACGCGAGATAGAGCGCTGCCCCCACAACCTCGTCCGGCTCTCCGATCCTCCCCATCGGGTTTGTGCTCTCGATCTGCTTTCTGAGGTCGGGATTTGACCAGAGCGGCTCGGAGAACTTCGTCTTTATCATCGCGAGGGCGATGGCGTTGACCTGGATGTTATAGGGGGCGAGCTCGACGGCGAGGACCTTCGTCAGCATCTCCATCCCCGCCTTCGCCACGCCATATATGCCGAGACCGGGTGTTGCCTTTCGGGCCGCCACGGTGCTGACATTGATTATCTTGCCACGAGCTTTTTCCCTCATCATCTTCGCCCCCCGCTGGCTCACGAGGAAGACCGATTTCAAGTTGACATCCATGATCTTGTCCCAGACGCCCACGTCCGCGTCAACGACCTGTGGTGTAAAGATGTTCATCCCAACGTTGTTGACGAGGATGTCGAGAGTGCCGAGCTTATCCGCTACCTCTTTGAATAGGTTATCAATATCCTCGACCTTCCCGAGGTGGGCTGGGATCGCGATCACCTTCGCCCCCTTCGCCTCGATCTTCTCTTTCGCCTCAATGAGATCGGGCTCTTTCCTTGCGCATATCGCGATATTTTTTACCCCGGCTTCGGCAAAACCCATCGCTATCGAAAACCCGACCCCCCTGCTTCCGCCGGTTATAAGGGCGTTTTTCCCGTCAAGCGAAAAAATTCCTTTTCCCATCGTCGAAACCTCCTTATGAAATCGAATCAGCCATTGGACTCATATCATCTTTTTTTCGAAATTTCAATGTTTTTCGAGGTAAGTTTTAATCTCATACATCCGCTTTCCCCTTTTTTAGCTTCTCCTTTATTCTGTTAAAGGACGCTGCCGCCTCGCTATATTTTGGGCCGAAAGGCTCCGCACCCCCGTATCGCTGTGCATAGTAGGCGTCCGTTAGGATGTCCATGTCGGAAGACAGAGACGGCCTCTTTCTTCTGACCTCGCTTGCAAACTCCCTCGGTGTTATACGGATGTCCTTTTTGAGGCCCCTCCTTGAGAGATACCTCAACGCCCTGAAATATTCACGGACGGCGCCCCTGACATCTCCACCCCTTCTTTTAAAGCCAAAAGATGTAAAGAAAAGGACGAGATAGAAGACGCCAACAAGAAATGCCGCCGTAAGGATTATCCCGAGCGGGATTAAGAAAATCTTTTTCCCCCCTTTCGGGCCCGAAAGAAAATCCCTCAGATCACCCCTCGCCTCAAGGAGTCCCCTCTGGCCCTCCTTTCCGGCCTCGATGGCGCCCTCGATCATCTTGATCTGGTCGGACATCTCATAGTTGACGACGTAGATGTTCCACTTCATCACCATGTTTTCAAAAAACTCCCTAGCGGCCGATAGCGAAAGGGCGACCGGACGACCCGCGGGAGGCGTCGGGTCGAAGACGACCCAGCCGCTATCATCGAAGTACGCCTCGACCCATGCGTGGGCGTCGCTCGCCCTCACGGTATAAAACGAGCCCATCTCATTGTACTGCCCTGACAAAAATCCAGTGACGAGTCTTGCGGGAATACCCCTTATCCGTAGGAGCACGACCATCGCCGTTGCGAAGTGCTCACAGTAGCCCGCTCTTTCGCCGAAAAGGAAATCCGTAAGCGGCTCGTCACCCATGCTGTCAGGATTCAGGTCATAAGACATATTTGCAAGGAGGTAATCTCTGATATCTTCGGCCTGATCTCTGGGAGGTGAATTTCCATCTGTGATGGCTTGCGCCAGCACCCGGATTCTGGGGTCGAGGTCTTTGGGTAGCTGTAGGTAAGACCTCCTCTCCTTTGCCGAAAGCACTGTATCTCTTGACACCGAACCCTCACCGGCCGGGATTAAATCCGATACGACCGTGTATTTAATCTTGTCTGAAAATGGCCTCCTCACCTCGACCGTGCCGTACCTGTCCGAATAGAGGTTTATAAAGGGGCCCTCGAAGACCTTGGGCGGGGAGAGGGCGAAGAGGACCCGGCTGTCTGTCGGCTCAAGGAAGAACTGCTGCGATATCTCATTGGTCGAGGCCGAGTCATCGAGATAGAACCTGTTATACAGCCTTTTAATCGCCCTCATATTCAAATCAGACTTCTCCCAGTATCTCCCGTCGAATGTATCAAAAGACGTCCCCCGAAAATATAGCGAAACGCCTCCGAGGTCTTCGATATCGGACCCTTCTATTACGACCCTCATGATAATCGAGGTGCTGATCTTGAGATTCCCCACTTCACCGAGCTCGACATTATTTGAAAACCCCGAGACCCGCACGGGCTCGAAGATGGCCGACGGGAAAAAACCCGCCGAGATGCGCGGGAACAACAGAAATACGAAACCCGAAGCTATCAGTATAAGAAAAGACGATATTAATGTCATGCTGTAGAGCGCCGGTCTCTTGATAACGGGGCCCGATCTCGATTTACCCGTGTATGTTTCGACATCTTTGATAAAGGTATAGATTATCATCGCCGCCGTAGCGAGGACGAGATAGACAACGAAAGATACAAGAAAAAGCGGCGAAAACGTGAGGACTGTTGCGGCGAGGACCGAAAACAGTGCTATGAGGTAGGCCTGTAGATAATGCCTCGTCTCCGTCAGAAAGATTATCCTGACCGCCTGGACGTAGATGAGAAAGCTGATAGTGGTTGTGACGAAGCCCCTCTTAAAAAAGATGAGACCAAAAACCGAAACAACAAAGATCAACAGGATCCCCGCCGTGGCGGCGCCGGCCGCCTTCGGCATCTTCGAGATCCCGTCACCCCAGAACCATCCTATGACCAGAGACGAAATGATGGCGGAGATCTCCAAAAAACCCAGCTCCCCCGTCAGGATCAGGCTCAAAAAACCCGCCGCCACGACGGCGAAGCTAACTATCTTGAATTCCCGCCGAAGATTCGACATCTATTGCCTCATCATCTATCGAGATAAACCGAAAAAATATCACACATCGATCACCGTCCCCGCACCTTCGGGATCGAGCGAGACCGGGATAAAATCGGCCATAGCATCAAACAGGGCCAGCTCCCGGAGTATCGTGTAGAGTTGAATCTTCCCCCGATCGGGATCTATATATTTCCCAGGGAGGATAAGCCCCACGGCATATCCCTCCCTTATGAGCCTCGCCGAAAGCGATGCGGCCGTCTCGATCTTCTCTTCGATCACATCACCAGAAATCGAGGCAACCGGGGGGAGTTTTATGGTGATCTTCCTCTCGGTCTCTTTTGCGAACTCCTTTTTCATAAGATCGTCCCTCTTTGCCGAGCTCCTCCAGTGAATGTATTTTGGGTTGTCCCCCGGCAGAAATTCTTTGACGCCCCAAGGCTCGGTCCCGTATCCGGAGCGTGTGAGCGAGGTCTCACCCGCTGATCCCGAAAGATTATACTCTTCGGGGTCTATCTCCCTTATTCGGGGGAGCACCAGGACTTCTTGTTTTAGATCTACGTTCATCCCTTTGGAAAACAGGCCGAAGGGAAAATTCGTTGAAACCTTGATCCGCCCGAGATTATAAAGCCCCCTCTTCGGAAAAATCGCCTTTATCACCCCGAAGGATGTGTCGAAAGGCACGATCACGGGGATAAAGGCGCCCGCCCCATCGAGGGATTTTTCCTCTATGAGGATGAGATACGAAGAAAAGAACTTTTTTTTGTTTTTGAGGTCAATTCTGTAGAGCGTGGGCGTCCTGGCAAACGGCGGGTCGATAGATTCCCTTATCACCTCGAGCTTTTTGAGGTCGATATTTGACATCACCCCGGACGCGACGATAAACGAGAGCATCGCCCCAAGAATTATATACAGGAGGTTGTTTCCGGTGTTGACCGCCGCAATTCCCACAGCGAAGACGAACCCGATGAAGTAGAGCCCCGCGGGATTGATCTTCAGGGTTCGGGGAGGGGTAATAAACCATTTTACCCATTTGATAAATCGAGAAAACAGGTTCGCCATAATTTTAAAATGGATTATAGATTATGGGAAACTACATCGGGACGGGTTCGGATTCAACGATGTCGATTAGGATACTTCTGGCCTCCTTCGACCTCCCCAACCCAGAAGGGGAAGCGGATTTTGTGACGACCCGATGGGAAAAGACCGGGAGGACAAGCCCCTTTATATCGTCGGGGATCACATAATCCCTCCCCTCAACGAGGGCCGAGGCCAGAGCAGCCCTCCTCAAGAATATTGCGCCTCTGGTCGACACACCGAGGGAGAGATATTTCGAGCTCCTCGTTGCCTGAACAAGATTCATCAGGTAACGGACGAGGTCGTCGTCAATCCTCACCCTGTCCACGAGATTTTGCATCATCACCAGCTCGTCCGGCGAAACGACGTGATCGATCTCATCGACCCTAGACCTCTTGCCCTGAGTATTTATGACCATCCTCTCGTGGTCATCATCGGGATAACCGATCTCGATTGTCATCATGAAGCGGTCGAGCTGCGATTCGGGCAAGGGATATGTCCCGTGGTACTCCTGTGGATTTTGCGTCGCCAGTATCATAAAAGGAGAGGGGAGATCGTGGGTTCGATTATCGACCGAGATCTTGCCGTCGCTCATCGCCTCCAACAGGGCGCTCTGTGTGCGCGGTGAAGTTCGGTTTATCTCATCGGCCAGGACGAAATTGTGAAATACCGGGCCGGGAACGAATTCGAACTCCCCACCCTCCTTTCGCCCTCCCTCTTTACGATATACCGACACCCCGATTATATCCGAAGGCATCATGTCGGATGTGAACTGGATACGCATAAAGCTCCCGCCGACCGATTTCGCAATTGCGTGGGCGAGGGTCGACTTGCCGACGCCGGGGATATCCTCTATCAAGAGGTGCCCGCCGGCCAGAAGCGTTACAACCGAGAGGCGTATGGCTTCGGGCTTCCCAAGGATCGCCCTTCCGACATTATTTAATATAGCACCGACGAGCTCTCCAGCCCTTGGGCCTTCGATCTCTTTTGAAATTTTCAACTCCATATATATATTATAATGCCCGCATCGTCTCCCGTCAAGGGAGGCCGAAAAAAATGGATAAATCCCCAAAGTCCGATTTGTCTGATTTGGCTTGCCTAAAATGACTACATTGAAGTAAAATAGAGTCATGGGAGATTCAAAAAAATATGTAGATATCTTCTTTTCATATAACGATTTCGAGTCCGACATCATAAAAGATATCCTCACGCGGGAAGGGATACCCTTTATCGTCAGGGATCAGAGGATAAGCCCCTACCCGATTACGATCGATCACTTCCCCCAGCGGCGTTTTTCCGTCCCGAAGGCACATTCAGAGAGGGCAAGAAAGCTGATCTCCGACGCAGTCGAATCGGGGGCGATCCCTAAGGACGGCTCGATCGTGGAGGACGACTGACTTGAAGTTTTTGGCAGGCCCACCGCTCGGAAGGCTCGCGAGGTGGCTGAGGATATTGGGATTCGACTGCCAATATCAGACAGAATCCGAAATGAACGGGGACGGGGATACCTCAAAATATGCCGAGGATCACCTCATCCTCACAAGGAGGACCGACGCAAAAGGATCGAACGTCATATTTATCGGCGAAGACAGGGTAGAGAGCCAGCTTAGGGTACTTAACCAACTCATCCCGATAAAAGATCGTATCCAGCCGTTCTCGCGCTGCATCGAGTGCAACGTTCCATTAAAAAGTATCTCGAAAGACGAGGCGAGATCAATAGTCCCGGAATATATATATCTCACCCAAGAAGACTTCAAAATATGCCCCCAATGTGGCAGAGTTTTCTGGCCAGGCACCCACCGAAATAGAATGGAAATAAAAATTAAGGAGATTTTTGGATAATTATATACATTAATTCTTCCAATTCCATCGAATCTATGATATTTAATAGGGGGAGAAGGGGGGTTCTTTTTGATTCCCGCTTTTGACCTAATTGATAAGAGGAGGCGATAAAATGGAGGAAAAGAACCTTTGGGAAGATATTAAAAAAGGTGCCTCGGAGGGGTTTTCGGCACTCAAAGTGGAGCTTTCCAAGTTCGCCAGAGAGATTGAGAAGCAAGGTAGGGTAATCAAGAAGAAGATGGATCTGTCTTCGACACTGAGGCTCGTTAACCAGAGCTACACACGATTGGGTGCCAGGATATATGAACTGACTGAAGCAGGGAAAAGCCAGGATATATTGAAAGACGAGTTGGTCTCCTCCATCATCTCGCAGATCAACGACCACAAAAAGGATGTAAAGAAGATAGAGAAAGAAATAGAGGAGATCAAAAAGCCCTCTAATAAGGCCTCCGAGTGAGAACCTTCCAAAAAGAAAGCCGGCTTTTAAAGCCAAGACCGAAAAACCAACCGATGAGGGCTCAGATCAAAAGGATTAAGCAAAAAAGAATCCTCGCCTGATTACGATTTTTTATAATTTCAAAAAAAGGGTAAATAAAGCTATTAAAAGGCGGGATGGGGTGGTCGGCTCGAGATTTACGAGCA
>CAZDOD010000052.1:0-11406 GCA_964506935.1 uncultured Thermodesulfobacteriota bacterium
TTATATTCCGAAACCAGGGCAGACGCACCCATCATGATGTCGGTCACCGCCGGCTTGCAGCCCGTGTAGCTATGCCTGTGGTAGAGGGCGAATAGTAGCGCAAGCTGTCCTCCGTACACCTCTTCCCCACACAAAAATACCCTCTCGTTGGGAACGAATACATCATCGAAGACAGTCAGCGAATCGGCCGCCCCGAATTTCGTTATCGGCGCGTCCATCTCGGGCTTCCTCGGCCTGACCTGGGTCGTCCGTGTCAAGAGCTTCACTCCCGGCGTGTCGGCGGGGATTGAAAATGCGACCGCCCAGTCGGATTCCTCGGGAGTGAGAAACCTCGTGGGGATGGCGATGATCTCCTCGGCATAGGGCGCCATGGTGTTGTGGGCCTTTGCGCCCCTGACCACAATACCATCCTTTTTCCTTTCAACCACCCTCAAATAAAGGTCGGGGTCGGTCTGCTCATGGGGTCTCTTCCTTCTATCGCCCTTAACATCGCTCTGGGCGCAACAGCCCACCATATTCTTGTCTTGAAAGTTCTTGAGAAAATCGAGAAAGCGGGCGTTGTAGTCCGTCCCCTTGTCCTGATCACAGGCGTATGTGATGACCGACAGGGCGTTTACGGCGTCGATCCCCATGCATCGCTGGATACAGCCGCCGCATTGCTGGCACAGTAGCCTCGTCATCTTCTGTTTGGCGAGGAGATCTTCGGGGCTCCGGTTTATATGTGTAAAGCGATTTATGGTCTTGCCCGTGAGGTGTGAGGTGGCAAAAATAACTCCCTCCTTTTCTCGATCCTCCTGGGCGTCGAAGGTGAGGCCTACGACCTCTTTTCCCGATATCAATCTCGGATCATCCCTCCCCACGACCTCACCCCCAATATAGATATTAGGCTTCATCTTGGAAAGCGCTTCGAAATAGTCTCCTTTGGTTCTCATATCACACTCCTATAGATTGTAAAGTATTTTAAATTATACCGCAGGATCATTTTTAGCTGATTTTCGGTCGGCATCAACTTCTCCGGGGCCTTTTGAAAGGTCTTTTATCGCCTGAGGGTAGTTCAGGTAAGGTGTCATCGGCCGCATGAATGTATTATCCGTCCCAAAAAGCACCCCCTCAGGTCCGAAAAATGAAACATCATAAGAACAAGAATAGATCTAAAATTGAGTATGTAGAATAAAAAATGTGATTTACAGGTGGGATAGATAAATTCATTCTTCGGCACCGGAAATTCATGTTAGTATCCCCCTCATTTTTTGTCAAGCCAAATAAAATCTTGACTTCCCCTTTTATTTTGTTGAAAATAAGTAAAATTTAGTATATATTTTATTGATTTACGGCAGAAAATGACTTTCCTTATTTGTGACCATTGCCACAAAAGAATCTAAAGGTGCTGTTTTAATATAGGATGGATGGTCTTTTAATAGAATCTAAAACGATTTCACCCTGTTTAAAAGATAACCTGATAAGACACATTATTTAACACCATATATACATAAGGAGCGAAAAATAGTGACCGCTATTACCTCTTTGGGTCTTACAAAAGATTACCACAACGTGAGGGCACTTTCCGGCCTTGACCTTACGGTAAAAAAGGGGGAGATATTCGGCTTTTTGGGACCCAATGGGGCCGGTAAGACCACCTTCATAAAGATCATCCTGGGCCTTGTGTTCCCCACTATGGGGAGGGTTGACATCGTGGGACTTCCGGCAGGAGATAAGAATCTCAGAAAACGTATCGGATACCTCCCCGAAAATATGAGACTACACGGCTTTCTGAAGGGTCATGAGTTTCTCGATCTAGCCGGAAAACTCTATGGGCTATCAAAGAGTGAACGGGAGAAAAAGACCTGGGAATATCTCGATATCCTCGGGCTCACCGAGGACGCCAAAAGACCGTTAAGAGAATACTCCAAAGGGATGCTCCAGCGCATAGGGATTGCCCAGGCACTCCTCCACGATCCCGAAATATTGCTTTTCGACGAACCGACTTCCGGGCTGGATCCGATAGGGACCAAGGACGTGAGAGACCTGATCCTGTCGGAGAAGAAGAAGGGTAAGACGGTCTTTCTGAATTCACACCTCCTCTCCGAAATAGAGCGCACATGTGACAGGGTCGCCATCTTAAACCACGGCAAGATAGTAAAACAGGGAAGACTCGATGAACTCCAGAAGAAGGAGCCTGCCATCCGAGTAGAAGTAGAAAAGGCCAACAACAATATCCTCAAGGGACTCAAGAAAGAGGCCAAAGATGTCAGGACAGAGGGTAATGTATACCACGTAACACCCAAAGATAAAGATACAAAGACCAAGATCCCCCAGATAATTGTCGAGACCGGCGCGAGGTTGGTATCGATATCTGACGAGAGGGAGTCCTTGGAGGATATTTTTTATAGAGTAGTTAAGCAACAGGAGGAAAATTGAAAGAGATACTCGCCATTTCCGGAAACACATTAAAAGAGGGTCTTAAAAACAAGATGTTCTACATCCTTTTGGGGATAGCCCTCCTTTTTATTCTCATCGCCAAGGGATGTATGGGCGGAAATATGTCGTTCAATCAACAGCAACTCTCTCCAGACGAGATAGCCTCTTTCGGAACCATCCTGGGATTTCACATCATAATCTTCTGGGGACTCACATTGGCCGGCCTCCTTGCTATGGGATCACTGATCGGAGATATAGAGACCGGTGTAATCACCGTTTTCATATCAAAGCCTATCTCCCGTTTCCAGTATCTTCTCGGAAAATTTCTGGGCGTCTCGGTCGTTGTCCTCATAAATGTCGCGATATTGGGATTGGGTTTCTTCTTTCTCGCTTACCTAAAGGCCGGGGTCTTTCCATTCAAACTATTTCTGGCACTGGGCGTATTCGCCTTCAACATCTTCTTACTAATATCGTTTATCCTCCTTATCTCACTTGTCACCTCACGAGTCATCGCTATGCTCTTCGGAATTATTGGCTATCTCTTCAGCATTGGGTTGGATATACCTATTTACTTCGACTCGATCAGGGCAAATTTAACGGGATCACAGGGAACCCTAATTATTTTAAAGATCCTATATTTCATTTTACCACAGTGGGGTTCAACTCAATTTTACGCAGCATCCTTTCTACACGATCTTTTTTCCCAATCCATGTCTTTTTGGCCTATACCTCACACTATAATATATACAGTAATTATATGGCTTCTTTTGGTTCTGTCATTTAGAAGAAAAGAATTTTAAAAAAATCTTAAAAAATCTGATATTTTCCATTTTTCGATAAAAAAATGTCTGAAATAAAACCTACATTTAGTGGAAATTTAATAGATATTTCCTTCCCCAAGCTCCTGTGCGAGATATATTTAATGAGGACGAGTGGGAGCCTTAGAGTTACAAGGGGAAAGGCCAGAAAAGAGATCTTAATAAGTCACGGTATACCTACAAAGGTAACTTCCAACCTCTTGCAGGAGGTACTGGGAAGGTATCTTGTAAAGATCGGGAGGATCACCGAAGAGAAATACCAGCAGACCCTCACTATCGCCTTAAAATCACGACATCTTCACGGCGATATCATGGTCTCAAACGGCCTTATAACAAAAGATGAGCTCACTAAATATCTGAAGGAGCAATCTTACCTAAAGCTTCTAAATCTCTTTAAATGGCCGGATGGAGACTACACCTTCTACAGACACGACTTCACATCAATGAAGGGCGACTTCGATGATACTCCGCTTCCCGATCTAATCTACAGGGGTATAAAGAGCGGCTATTCTCTGGACAGGCTGATGTCAGAGCTTGAACCATATAAAGACTACTATTTGGCCCCCAGCACAATAAAGACCAGCTCTACAGACATAAAAAACCTGAGTAAACAGGAAAAATGGCTCGTCGATCTGGTTGACGGGACCCGAACCATAAAAGAGATAATCGAGCTCTCGCCACTCGAATTCATAGAGTCCTATCGGTTGACATACTCCTCTATAGTATTAAACAATCTTGAGGTAAGGGAAAAGCCCTTAACTTCAACCATAGTTTCGGGTCAGGCCATAACCCTCGATGAATTAACATCCAAGACGCTAAAAAGCTACCATGAGATGGCAACCAAAAACTATTTTGAGGTCTTGGATATCAACCAAAACGACCCGCCCCATGAGATCAAAAAGGCATACATCAAGCTCGCAAAAGAATATCACCCCGACTCCTATCCTCCTGATGTACTCCCAGTGGTTGAAAAGACCCTAAATAATATCTTCAGTACAATAAATAAGGCCTATCGTGTACTATCAGATGATAAAACGAGACAGGAGTATATAAAATCCCTCTCCGCACCTGTCGAGACCGAATCGATAGATGAAATTAATAACATAATGAACGCCGAGATCCAATTTCAGAAGGGAAAAATTCTTCTCAAAAAGAGGGACTTTAAGGGCGCAAAAGATGCCATAAAATGGGCCGTAAAATTAAGCCCCGAAGAGGGTGAGTATCTGGCATACTATGGATGGTTGACTTTTTTGAATGCAGAAGACAAAAGGGGGCAAGATGCCGTAACTGCGGTGAAGTATCTGAAAAAGGCGGTGGTACTGAACCCTTCCATAGAATTCCCTCATCTATTTTTGGGAAGCATATATAAAATTCAAAACCTGAAGGATGTTGCAATACTCCATTTTAAAAAGGCGCTCGAGATCAATCCCGAAAATATCGAGATTAAAAAGGAAATAAAGTTATTAAACGAAATGAAACCCAAGGAAGAAAAGGGAGGAATTTTCGGCATAAAGAAAAAATAAGGGAGGTAACTGCATGGTTCAAAAGGTCGCCAAAATATGGATGGACGGTAAGATGGTACCCTGGGAGGACGCCAATTTTCACGTCCTGACTCATACCCTTCACTACGGCCTAGGGGTATTCGAAGGAATACGTTGTTACAAATGCTACGACGGCAGGTCTGCTATATTCAGACTAACCGAACATGTTGACCGACTCTTCGATTCTGCCAGAATATGCTTTATGACTATACCCTTCTCAGAGGATGAGATCGCAGATGGGATAATTGAAACACTAAAGGTCAACAATATGCAGGAGGGTTATATCAGACCTATCGCTGTAATCGGTAGCGGGGCGATGGGCCTCCACCCACAGGACAACCCCATCCAGGTGGCAATCATCGTATGGCCCTGGGGGGCATATCTGGGAGATGAGGCACTGGCCAAGGGGATAAGAGTAAAGATCTCCTCCATAACGAGACACCATGTAAACGTAAGTATGACCAAGGCGAAAATATCCGGGAACTACGTTAATTCTATATTGGCGAAGCTTGAGGTGACCAAGTCCGGATACGACGAGGCCCTTATGCTCGATACAGAGGGTTACGTCTCGGAGGGGAGCGGCGAAAACATCTTTATTGTCAATAACAACGAGATCAAAACGACCCCCCTCACCTCCATACTAAACGGAATAACTCGAAATGCCGTTATCAAGCTTGCCATGGACCTGGGATACAAAGTAACAGAAGCACGCTTCTCCAGAGATGAGGTATATACCGCTAACGAGGCCTTCTTTACCGGGACCGCGGCTGAGATCACCCCCATCCGCGAGGTGGACAACAGACCAATCGGTGAAGGTCGTCCGGGCCCCGTGACCAAAAAGCTTCAGGAAGCCTTTTTCGATGCCGTTAAGGGCAAGAACAAGAAATTCGAAAGCTGGCTTACATACCTGTAATTTATTAATAAGAGGCGAAATTCATCCATAACTCTTTGAATTTATCTAATTCGATCTCAAGGGGAAGTCCTATTTAATATGGGGAGCTTCCCCTTTTAGTTTATTTCGAGGATTTTACCTTTTCGCCTCATAAATCCCTACGGAGATAGACATGGATGAACAACACTTCGGACCCCTGACCTTTATCCCCGGCGAAAACTCCGGAAGATATCCCTTCTGCCACTCCCTTTATATCAATGGTGACAAAAAGATCATCATCGATCCCGCTTCAAAAAAGGAAGGCCTTTTGGAACTGAAAGAAGAGCCCGGTGTCGATGCAGTATGGCTGTCACACTATCACGAAGACCACTTCATATATCTTGAACTTTTCAGTGATAAAGAGCTCTGGATGTCTGGGCCCGATGCGCCCGCCCTCGAAAATATCGACAATATCTTGGATCTCTACGGGATCGAAGACAAAAAGGAGCGGGAACTCTGGGGAAAATTTATGGTGGAGAGCTTTAATTACCGGCCCCGAAAGGTCGACCGCATATTTGATGAAAACGAGGTCATCGACCTCGGCTCAGTTACCGTGGAGGTCATCAGTGCCCCCGGCCATACCGCCGGAAACCTGGCGTTTTATTTCAGGGAGACAGAAGTCCTGTTTATCGGCGACTACGATCTTTTAAAATTCGGGCCGTGGTACGGCGACCGGGATTCAGACATCGACCAGACGATCGCCTCGGCACAAAAACTCCGCAAAGTACCAGCGAAGGTCTGGATCACCTCACATGACAAGGGGGTCTACCTCGAGGATCCCGGAAATCTTTGGGACGATTTTTTGGGCGTTATCTTTGAGCGGGAGTCGAAGCTTCTTGAGCTATTGTCAGATCCGAAGACGATCGAAGAGATAGTGGAAGCGAGGATCGTCTACAAAAAGCCCCGAGAGCCGAAACTCTTTTACGAATTCGGAGAGCGTGCCCTAATGAAAAAACACCTTGAGCGCCTCATGGCAAACGGGGAAGTTAAAAAGGAGGGGGATAGATATCAGATATTTTAATTTTTCCCTCATATAAAGGAATTTAAGGATATTATCATTTAAAATACGAGTGAGTTTAAAATAATCTCTCTTACTATTTAAGTTAAAAAAAGGACCTTTCAGCCCTCCATTCTAATCAAATTTTAAAAATCCTTAGACTATAATTTTAGTATCCTTTTTAAAGTAATATCACCCCCACCATGCTCAGCTGTCAAATCTCATGATAGGAATCTTCATGAAGGGGACTCCTTCCCCCTTGAGCTCTTTTTCTTCTTCGTCGGTGGTGGTGCCGCGTATATTTCTCTCTTCCACCTCACCGTAATGTATCTTAAGGGCCTCTTCGGCGAAGCGCGGGCCCACATCCTCAAAATGTTTCTCTATATGTTTTTTAAACTCCAAGAGCGCTGTCATATTAGGTAAGACACTATTTTCCTTCTTTACCTCTTCGGCCTTTTTACCTATGGCGAAAGTTGAAGGTACCCTCTCCACCTTTGCGCTCCCGCACAAGGGGCAGCTTATCATATTTTTTTTCTTCTGCTCCTCAAAGGAGCCGCCGTTTTTAAACCATCCTTCAAAAACATGCCCGTCTTTGCACTTTATGTCATAAGCTATCATCTTTTAACTCTTTTGCCCTGTCTATACTTTATGATAATTATAACCCTCGCTTATGTCAATACCTATTTTATTACTCTATCTTTGCGAAAAGAATCTTTTTTTGTCGGATATCATTTCACATTTTGCCCTGCAGCAACCGTCATCCCCTTTCCCTTTTCTTTCGCTTCATAGAGCGCTTTGTCGGCCCTTTCAAATAGTGATATCGCCTTAATCATATATTTAGGCATATTTTTCGTTATCGATGCAACACCGCAGCTAATCGATAGGTGAAATTTATTCCCCCCTTCATTGAACTCTCTTTCCTGAACTTTCCTTCTAAGATTTTCAGCCACAGACATGGCCTCATCCTCTTCAGTATCGATAAGGACGGCCACGAACTCCTCACCCCCGTATCTCGCCAAGAGATCATATCGCCTGATATTTGATTGAAGGATTTGGGCCACCTCTTTTATCACCATATCTCCCGTCATGTGACCGAAGGTGTCATTTACCCATTTGAAGTCGTCGATATCCAAAATCACCAGTGAGAGGGGATTATCTATCCTTAAAAGTTTATTGACCTCCCGGTTTATGTAATCCCAAAAAAAGCTGGCGTTTTTGAGTCCTGTCAGGTCGTCTGTGGTTACGAGCTCCTTGAGCTTCGTCCTCAGTGATGATATCTGGTCTTTAAATTCTTTAATCCTTATGGCCGACTCAACTCGGGCAAGTAGTTCAACCTTGTCGAAGGGTTTTTTGATATAATCTACGGCTCCCGCCTCCAACCCCTCTTTGACATCTGATGAAGATGTCTTCGAGGTCAACATAATGACCGGCATATCCTTTGTTTCGGAGCCGGCGGTCAGCATACGGCACGTCTTGATCCCGTCCATTTGAGGCATGATAATGTCGAGGATGATAAGTTGCGGCTTCTCCTCGAAGGCGAGTTTCAATCCTCCCAGTCCGTTTGATGCCTCCAATACCATATATCCTTCCGATGTGAGAGTTTCTCTCACCATGGTTCGGGTGAGTTCGGAGTCCTCTATTATCAATACTTTTTTCAATCGATTTCCAACCAAAGGTGTTTCTTAAAAGCCAAGGATTTTAATATACTTTTCTTATTTAGTCAATATATCTTCTTCTCTTTATTTCATTACCTATTCATCTGTCCGAGGATTTAGATCTCTGGATATTTTTATTAGGTTATTTGTTTCAGACCGATCTCGAGCATCATAAGAGGTTTTCCCTGATGTACTTCACCGCATTACGAAAGATGTGAAGGCCCATACCCTCTTCCGGAAGTTCCTCTCTGGTCCATCTCGGGTGCTGTGTCCGAAACATATAGCCCTCGGGGTGGGGCATCAGCGCCATGAGGCGGCCTGATTCATCTGTGATCCCCGCTATCGAGCCCAAGGAACCGTTGGGATTTTCGGGGTAGTCCATCGTGGGGACAAAGTCTGAATCGGCGTATCGGAAGGTTACAAGGTTTCTTTTTTCCATCTCGACCATGACGTCGTCTTTTGCTACGAACTTCCCCTCGCCGTGGCGTACGGGGAGATATAGTTTTTTTATCCCCTTCGTGAAAATCGAGGGTGATTTTTCATTGACGCTAAGATACACCCACCTGTCCTCGAAGCGACCTGAGTCGTTTGAGGTGATGGAGACTTCTTGGACACTGTAATCATTCGATATGGCCGGAAGGAGCCCTGTCTTGACCATGATCTGAAAGCCGTTGCAGATCCCGATGATTAGCTTCTTTTCATCTATAAAACGAAGAAGCGAGTCGATCAGCCTCTCTTCGCCCCCACCTATCTTGGCGAATTTCAGACGGTTTGCCATGGCCTTTGCGGCGCCGAGATCGTCTCCATCAAGGAATCCCCCGGCGAGGGCGAGGATATGGTAATCGTCCAATTTCACCTCACCGTAAATGATCTGGCTTATGTGGATTATGTCGGATACCTCCGCCCCCGCAAGCTTAAAGGCAAAGGCTGTCTCGATCTCGCAATTCGTTCCATTTCCGGATATCGTAATCGCCCTTACTTCTTGGGGTCTTCCCACTAATGTCATATAAGCCTCTAACTCTTTTAAAACTTAAAATGGATTTACATCGACTTTTGGCACCCTAAAAGGGCATGAAGTTCTCATTGAGTAAATCCCTAGGGGTCTTCCCCAAAATAGTCGGGACTCGTCTTCTTGAGCTCCTTTATCGTCTCGAGCACCAAAAATTCTAAGACGCCGGTGTTTTTTGATATCTCCTCGACTACCTTAAAAAGCCCCCCCCTTGTCTGTGCGTGTATCATAGTGTAGATATTGTAGGGCCAATCTTCTGTCGCCGCCCTGAGGTAGCAGTGCGTAACCTCACCAAATCGGGCCATCCCGGCCCCCACCCGATCGACATCATCATTTGGCACCTTCCAGGCGACCATGGCATTGTGTTTGAGACCGGCCTTTTGATGGCTCAAGACGGCACCGAATCGCCGTATCGTACCATCTAAAACAGACTTCTTTAGTACAGAGAGAAGCTCTGAAACACTTACATCTATATTCTCGGCCCAAACGTCGAAGGGCCTATCTATTACGGGGAGGTCGCCTGAGGCCACCTTGAGGGCCTTCTTTTCGATTTCATCCACGGTTTTAATTATCAAATAGGATTATTTCCCTGTCAATCGAAATCAAATGAAAACCTCTAAAAACCGACCACCATGGAGGTGATCGTCCTGAGTACGCCCTGAACTCCCTGGATCCTCGTCACGATTATCTCACCGAGATCATGAAGGTCTTTCGCCTCTGCGAATGCTATTATGTCATACTGTCCTGTAACGGCGTGGGCGGTCTTTACCCCTTTTATATCACTGACTTCACTTAGGGCATCCTTTGTCTTGCCGCTGGTGCATTCGATAAAAATATAGGCCTCAACGGACATAACATCTCCTTTTCTATTAAAACGTTCTCCTTTTATATATATCATCTTTTTAGGGGAAAGGCAACAGTAACTGCCCATGACGGATAATTGGAAACTGGCCTTTGATAAAAGGTTAAAAGAGCGAGTAAGTAAAAACAACATGAAGGCTAATGTAAATGAGATTTACTTGAGGATTGGGTAAATTTACTACATATACTTCACATTATCGGAAAAAAGACAAAATACGGCACGTTCTTATGTTATCAGGAGCTAAATTCTATATAGAAATTTCTATTGACTAAAAAGGAAAAATTAAATACAATATACAATTTAAAATGTATGGTTTCAGAAGCAGTTTTTTATATAGCCTGATTATAGAAAGAGGAGTGGGAGTGTAGGCGATAAATCAACCGGAGAGATAATGTACAACAGGATAAATTGAGGCAATAGGGAAAATAGTGATGATAGGGAGGGATAATAAATTGGCGATAGTTGGAAAACGAGACAAAACTTTATTTACCATAAAAGGCTCTCTCGTTTATCCCTACTTTGCGGCGGTGATTCTCTCAATAGTGCTTATCTTTATCAGTAATTTAAAGGGTGATCCGACCGTAAAGATTGTGGTCTTGCTTGCGGTTCTACTCCCGTTCTACTATTTTTTTCTGGAGTTGGCATACCGTAAGGTGAGTGTGCTGGAAGATAAAATCCTCATAAAGAAGTTTTTGAGAAAAAAAACCATTTCAAAAGACGATGTGAGGATGGTGCATGCTGCAAAATTCAAAAAAAAGACATATATAGTCCTGGATTTGGGAGACAAAAATCCCGTGATCATCTCCAATTCCTACGGTCGTTTCGGTAAGATGGTTGAGGCAATATCCTCATTTGTGGGTGAGAGGAAGACAACCGACGCACTTAAAAATCTCCCCGAATCCAGTTACAAGAGGATCTCCGACACTCTTAACATCTGGGCGGCTATATTGTTATTTGCCACTGTAATTATAGTAAGGCTTTTAGAACGATAAAGGTTGGCCTTTACGGCCATTGGGGAGCGATATAAGGATGAGCTATGGATAAGAAAAAACTTGAACATTTTAAGAAGCTCTTGGAGCATTGGCTCGAGGAACTCCTTTCGGAGGCCGATAATACGGTTTCTAACATGACGGTTTCGAAAGAAGATTTCCCCGATCCAACAGACAGGGCTTCTC
>CAZDOD010000052.1:11416-16649 GCA_964506935.1 uncultured Thermodesulfobacteriota bacterium
ATCCTCCACCGCCCGTCCCGCGGCGTCAAGTGCCGCGGAAGGGCATCCCGAACAGGGGGAACGAAAACTCATTCTGAAGATAAAGGACGCATTACTGAGGATTGAGAATGAAGAATTCGGAATCTGTGAAGAGTGCGGTGAGGAGATCAGCGAGGACAGATTGGAAGTGAGGCCCGTTACTACTCTGTGCATTCACTGTAAGAAGGAAGCAGAGGACCGCGAAAAGAGAGGAAGTGCGTGATGGAAGAAATAAAGCCAAAGGACTGGGTTATCGAAGGTGAGAACCTGGAGGATCTGGAGTTTTCGAATTATTTCGGCCCGGGAAATGCATTAGAGGGAACTCTCAATTTTAATGGAAGGATTTTATTAGACGAATCTTTCGTTAACGGCAAGATAAAGACATCCGACAAAGATGGGGAAGTTTACATGTCTCCCGGGACGGAAGTAATTGGCGATGTTAAGTCTAAAGCAGTGGTCTTGGGGGGGACAATGGAGGGAAAGATAGAGGCCAAAAAGGTAAAAGTCCTCAATGGGGCGAGTTTTTCGGGCCAGATCACGACCAATAGGGGGCTCACAGTGGAGAGTGGTGCCAAAATCTCCGCACTAATCAAAATGCTGAAGAAGAAGGATAAACATTCCACTTAAAAACCCCACCTCTTTATGTTACACTTCTAAAGCGCATAGGATCTAAGCCTAATAGATTTCCCCGATCCTTCTTTTAACGAAGACATTAGTTCATCTAACTAGTGAGGGAGACCTTATCAATGAAGGCCGTATTGGTCCTTATCTTCGTTATCCTCCTGTCTCTTTTGGGCTATCATTACGCTTTTGCCGACAAAAAAAGGACTGCCTTTACCTCCCCCGTCTTTTTGACTGAATTAATCTATCTGTCTTTGGGCCTAGTTATCGGCCCCAATTTCCTGGGTTTTCTCGATAAAGAAATTCTCGATGCCTTTTCCCCCCTGATATTTTTAGGCCTTGGGTGGATAGGGATGCTATTCGGGATCCAGTTGAACTTTCGCGATATCAAAAGGTTCCCGAAGGGCTTTTTCGGGATAACCATCTTTCAAGGGCTCTTCCCCCTTATATTTGTCTTTCTGGCTTTCATCGCCTATTTCGCTTACACCGGAGGTATTCCCGGCGGCCTGATACCCTCGACCGCCCTGATTTTCGGTTCGGTCTCGATATGTACCTCCCAGTCCGCGATGGCAATGGTGAGTCGGGATATACCCCCGAAAAAGAGGGGATTATTGGATCTCCTACGGTATATATCATCCCTTGGCGACATCTTGGCCATTCCATTTTTAGCCCTCGCCTTCGCATATGAAGGTTTTCACACAATTGGAGGCGATATCTACTTTCGATGGTGGGACGTGGTGCTTGCCACAATAATGTTGGGGCTCCTTTCCGGATTTATCTTAAACCTCCTGATTCGCATGGCTGAAGACAGAAGGGAGATCTTTCTTCTGATCATCAGCGTTGTGATCCTTTTCGTCGGTATCTCACGCTATCTAAACATCTCGCCCATCTTTATAGCGGTCTTGGCGGGGATGATCCTTGCCAATTTATGCCCAAATAGGGATGAGGTAACAGATTTTCTCATCAAAGGAGAAAAGCCGATCTTTCTCATCTTCCTGATAATATCCGGCGCACTGCTCAAATTCGTGCCGCAAGTCCTCATTGTAGTTCCACTATTTATCGGAGTAAGATTAATTGCAAAGGCCCTGGGGGGAGTATTCGTATCGAAAACCTTCCAAAGATACTTCGAGATCCCGAAAAATATCGGCCTGGGGCTCGTCCCCCAAGGCTCCTTATCGCTGGCAATAGCTTTGTGCTTTGCAATGTCGGCGCCGCAAATTGTGGGAACGCTACTGATCTTCTCCGTTACGGCCTCGATCCTCTGCCACGAGCCATTCGCCACCTTGGCCCTAAATAGGGTGTTGGAGGGTAAAACTTGAGATATTTTTTCCCACTTATCGTCGTTGTCGTAATATTTTACGGCTTATTTGCGTTTCCCATAGACGGCGCCATCGAAAGGGGTGGTGTGGCGGTCGCCTTCGGCTTCCTTATGATATCGGCCTACTTTGTGGGTAAAATAGTCGAGAGAGTAAAATTACCGAAAATTACCGGCTATATCGCCTGCGGAATCCTATTTGGACCACACTTTTTAAATTTCATAGACGCCCGGACGGTCTCTGAGCTTCGCTTCATTGATGGCCTCGCCCTTACATTTATCGCCCTTGCGGCCGGCGGCGAGTTGAAAATTCGAGGGCTCAAAGAGAGAGCGAAGGCGATTACCATCACGATAGTCCTTCAGATTGCTGCCGTCTTTTTGGGGACGATAGTTCTTGTGTTTCTGTTAGGGCCAAGTTTCGGCCTTGTCCCGAAGGACGGTTTTTTTATAACGCTGTCAGTCGGTCTAATTTGTGCATCGGTCATGTCGGCCCGCTCACCCTCAACGATGATGGCGGTGATAAGCGAGACGAGGGCCGAGGGACCCTTTACCGAAACCGTTATGGGCGTGACGGTGGTAATGGATGTGGTCGTCCTAGTACTTTTTTCCCTCTCCGTCGCCGTAAGTAGTCTACTCATCTACTCCGGGTCATCGTTAAATTCAAAACTCGCTTTTGTCCTCATTTTTGAGATCGGTGGTGCACTCGCCGTAGGCGGCTTATTGGGTTTGGGGCTTATCCTCTATATTAGATACATAAATAAAGATCTCTCGATAATCCTCCTCCTTTTGGCAATCCTGGTTACCAGCACATCCCATTTCATCTCCGATCTTTTCGGTGATAATTCAGGATTCGCCTTTTATCTAAATCCACTACTGATATGTATCACTACGGGTTTTGTAGTGGAGAATTTTTCTCCACAGGGGGAAGAGCTTCTAAAGACGATTGATGAAAGCTCGCTCCCACTCTATGTCGTCTTCTTTGCACTTGCGGGGACATCTTTGAATCTGGGAGTTCTGGCAAAGGCGTGGCCCATGGCAATCCTTTTGGTCATGTATCGCCTTTTTGCCCTCTGGATGGGCAGCCGAATAACGGGGAGTATCGTTAAAGACCCCGTGCCCATGAGCCGCTGGATGGGTGTATCATATATGGCTCAGGCCGGTGTCTCTATAGGGCTTGCCTCGGAAATAGCGAAAAATTTCCCCGACTGGGGGATACCCTTGGCATCGATAATCCTATCGGTCGTGGCTATAAACCAACTCTTGGGCCCGGTTGCCCTAAAGCTCGCCCTGGAAAGGGTCGGAGAGGTCGGGAGAAGGGAAGTAAAGGGCAAAAAAATAAAATTGCCCGATAAAGGCCGCAAACCTTTAAGTGAAGTACAGGAGATCAACACCACCTAAAAAGTTTGAGATATGCGGCCTTATCTATCCCTTCCTCTTTTTTTAGAATCCAAATATTTTCAAAAACGGGTTGGCAAACAGCAACAACAGGGCAATTATCAGGGCGTAGATAGCAAGAGACTCTATCATAGCCAAACCGATCATCATGGTTGTGAGGATCCTGCCGTATGTGTCGGGATTTCTAGAGACACCCTCTACGGCGCCCCTGATGGCGTTACCCATACCGATGCCTGTCCCGTGGGAACCAATCCCCATGGCGATGCCGGCAGCGAGCACGACCGCCACGAAGAATGGAACATATTCAGGTTTTACCGTAACATCACCACTGCTAGGTTGCTGAGCCATGGCGACGACGGCTGTAAGGACCAGTGCCAATGTAAAAACGGTTAAAATCAATTTCTTGGTCATAAGAGATTTCCTTTCCTAAATTTTTTTTGTTGTCATAGTTAGTGCGCCTCCTCCAATGCCCCGCTGATGTAGAGCATCGTAAGCAGGACAAAAACGAAGGTCTGAAGAAGGCTGGTCAGGATCATCAAGAACATCATCGGGAGCGGAATGAAATAGGGGGCCAGAAAGAGAAGGACGAAGATAGCCAGATCCTCTCCTCTGATGTTACCGAAAAGCCTGAAAGATAGAGAGAGCGGTCTTGATAGGTGACTGATGACCTCAATGGGAAACATTAGGGGTATCAACCACCAGACCGGACCTAAAAACTGCTTTATATATTTTACGCCATGGATCTTTACACCCACAACATGAGTAGTGAAAAAGACCACTAAAGCCAGGGCTATGGTGGTGTTCAAATCCGAGGTTGGGGAGTTAAAACCGGGTATTATTCCGATTATGTTGGATGTGAAGATGAAAAAGGTCTCCGCTACCAGAAGGGGCATAAAGGCCTTGCCCTTCTCACCCATGACATCCACAATGAGATTATTGAGTCCCAGGATAACAAGCTCGAGGACGTTTTGGGTGGCATTGGGTACAATAGATGCCCTCCTCATCGTGAGGTATGCCAGAAGTGTCAAAAAAATCATTACAAGCCACGTAAAAGTCACGTGCGGGGAGTGCTCGAGTCCGGGTATCTTTAAGAAGTCTAAAAGCAGTAGAGGATGTTCCACCAGATTATGCTCCTCTCTCAGTTAAATACATGGCAATTGAAATAGTGATTGTGTTTATTATTACCACCGACGCACCGATAATGATTGCAATAGGGGCTGCCCACCCCCCCTTGAGTGCAAAGAAGATTATTACGCCGGAAATTAAGAGCCTGAGATAGAATCCCATTACCGCAAAAGGGATCATCCTTTTGGGGTATTCTTTTGTGGCCGCAGTGAGGATACCCTTAATAGACCTGTATAGACCAAGATGATTTAATATGGCTACTATACCCCCTATAAGGACTCCAAAGACGAAGCTCAATGATCCAATAAAAACTCCAGCACAAATCAGGACAATTAATGTTATGATACTCCCAGCCCAGATGAGATTTAGAGTGTAAGTACCGCTATTTTTTACGGTTTCCTTTTTCATCGCTTTTCCCTTCACCTATCCCATATTTATAGAATATATAAAAAATATTCCTAAACCCCGCTACTACACCGAAGACCAAAAAAATGATTGTGAACCACGGGTGTGTCCCCAATCTCCTGTCGAGAAATATTCCTATAGCGAGGCCTATGAGGATAGCCAGCACCATAGAGAACCCCATGCTGCTTAGATGCATCATCTGCTTTATGAGCTTTTTATTTTCGTCTTTCATTCGCTCTCCGATCTCGTCTCTTAAAAGGGTCCCGTTTTTATGTCGGCTGGAGCATGCCCTTTTTCGCCTCGGGGTTCTTTATCTCTTCTAAATCTCCGGTATCAACAGTATTTATAATGCCG
>CAZDOD010000053.1:0-16231 GCA_964506935.1 uncultured Thermodesulfobacteriota bacterium
TAAATGAGTGCTACCCGTTATGTCAAATAAAAAACCGACTCCCATCACCCCGATTCTGTCATCTCTCTTATGTAATCCAAGAAATCAATATCCTTTGACGTCGCCCCGTAAATGTTCTATTATTTAACCTGTGGGAGATTCCCGAAAGATATCGTTTCCGACCCTTTTCGGCATCGGCTCCCTCACCTTCGGGGCGGTCGTGTTCGAGGTGTCGCTCACCCGTGTCTTCTCGGTCGCCCAGGGCTACTACTTCGCCTTTCTGGTGATAAGCATCGCGCTTCTGGGAATCGGTGCGGCGGGGAGCCTCCTCATGGCGGGAGGCAATCTCTCGATCCTTCGGGCAGGAAATAAAAGAGGCGGGGCATCGGGAAAAACCGATGATGTCAACCATTCCGACACCCTGAGAGGTGCCGCCGCCCTCTTTTCTGTGAGCGCACTTCTCACATACGGCCTCATCAATATCATCCCTTTCGATCTAAACCGCATAGCGGTAGACATGAGACAGCCCCTGTTTCTTTTTCTCGCCTATCTTTTGCTCTCAGTGCCATTCTTCTTTTCGGGCTTCGCCGTGGCCTTCATTATTCTAAAAAATCCGGGGTCAGTCGGCCGCATATACTTCGCCGACCTTCTCGGGGCGGGATTGGGCGGAGTCTTTGCCCTCCTATCTTTGAGCATCAAGGGCGGGGTAGGGGGGGTCATCGCCGCTTCCCTCTTCGGTGCGATATCCGCCTTATTTTTTTCCCGAAGAAAAGGCGTCTTTACGATCTGGGCATTATCACTTATCTTGCTCTTTATCTCTCCACCACACTTTTTCGATGTCAGGATCTCCCCCTACAAGGAGCTTTCTGTGGCGCTCCGCTATCCCGATGCGGAAAACAAGACCTTCTACAACGCCATATCGAGGGTCGATATCGTATCGAGCGGGGCGGTAAGGACGGCACCGGGCTTATCACTTAAGTATATGAGGGGGCTTCCATCGCAGGTGGGTATCACCGTCGACGGAGAGGGGCTTTTTGCGATAACAAGGGGGAAAGGAGAGGGGGCAGAATGGAATTTTTTGGAATATATCCCGTCTTCTGTCCCATACTTTTTGAAAAAAAACGAAAAGGTCCTCGTCCTCTATTCCAAGGGGGGATTGGACGTCGCCCAAGCACTTCACTTCGGGGCAGGGGAGGTCGACCTCATCGAGGCGAATCCTCTCATCGTAAGGATCATCAAAGACGAGATGAAAGAATTCACCGGGGGACTTTTCGCCGACCCAAGGGTAAGGATAAGGACAGGATCGCCGAGGGAGGTTTTAGAAGATTCCGAGGAGACCTACGACCTCATCGTGATATCGGGCCCCGCCACCCTCGGGGCGTCGGGGATGGGAACGGGCGGAATAGGCGAAAACTACGATCTCACGACCGAGGCGATGACCCTCTACCTCTCCCATTTAAAGCCCGGCGGATACATCTCGGCGACGAGGTATCTCATCCCGCCGCCCAGAGATGAATTGAGGCTTCTTTCCTGCGGCGCCGAATCGCTTGGGCGAATCGGGATTGATCCCGGTCTCTCCACGCTCGCCCTCAGGAGCTGGGGTACACTGACATATATTCTAAAGAAAGGGGATCTGACGGAGGGTGAAATAACGACATTCAAGAGATTCGCAAAAGACAGATCCTTCGACACCGCCTACTTCCCCAAGATAGAAAAGTCCGACATCAACATCTATAACAGGTTCCCCGAACCGATCTACGAAAACTATATAGGGGAGATCCTCTCTGGAGGTGACGCCGAAGATTTTTATGAGAGATACCTCTTCGACGTCAGCCCGACATCGGATGACAGGCCGTTTTTCTTCCAATTTTTCAAAAACGACCGCATAAAGGAGACATACGATGCCGTGGACAAAAAATGGTCGGTACTCCTCGAAGGGGGATATCTTGTGTGGTTGGTCTTTTTTCAGGGACTAATCTTGAGCCTCATCCTGATAGTCCTCCCGGTCACAAAAAAGAGGGGGGAGGTAATGTCCCGTGACTTTATAATCCTTTACCCCTTCTTGGCAATCGGCCTATCATTTATCTTTCTCGAGATAAGCCTGATCAAGCGATTCATCCTTTTTCTCGGGCAGCCTGCGATATCCGTTAGCGCCGTAATCACATCGCTCCTCGTAAGCGCCGGGGCCGGAAGCCTGATATCGGGGAAGATCGATAAGATAAGCCCGAAGAGGCTGCTTGTCCTATCGCTCCTTTTTGTATCCGTAGTGATTTTGATATATAAATTCGCTCTTCAACCCCTCCTCACATCCCTAATATCTCTTCCGCTTCCGATCAAATATGCCGCATCGGCCATAATCATCGCCCCGCTCGGCTTTGCGATGGGCTTCCCCTTCCCCTCGGCGATAAGATTCCTTGACAGCGAAAAGAAGGGCGGCCTCATCCCATGGGCATGGTGTATTAACGGGACGGCATCGGTAGTGGGCTCTCCCCTCTCCGTGATCCTTGCCCTCTCCTTCGGATTTATGTGGGTGATGACGATCTCCGCGGCCCTATATTTATCGGGGCTCCTGTTCCTTTTGGGACGCAGGCGGGATACTTTCTATTAAGATTTCAAGCAAAAACCCAAATACCTAAATGTGAAAGTTCAAGATCTACTTTTTTGGCGATGAATCCTTTATCCCAAAAAAATAGATAAAATATTTGCATAAATATCTTTACTATAATATACTAAATCCCTAAATATCTATAATCAAAGGCATTAGAGAATCCCAATGCGGCTCAACTTCCAAAAAAGAGAGATGATCATGAAGATCGTCTACTTTGGGCCGAGCTTAGGTGGCAAGACGACCAACCTACAGATGATCCACACCCATCTCTCGCCGGATATCAGGGGCCAATTCATGTCCGTCAACACGATGGAGGACAGGACACTATTCTTCGACTTCTTTGACCTCACCACCTCAGCCCGATTGGGGGATGGTAGGATAAAGTTTAGGTTCGAGCTCTACACCGTTCCGGGCCAACTCAGATATGAAGAGACCAGAAAGCTCGTCATGAAAGGGGCGGACGGCGTGGTCTTCGTTGCCGACTCGCAGGATTCCAAGATGCCGGAAAACCTCTACTCAAGGGCCGACCTCGACGAGATACTAACGCACTACGGTCAAGATCCGGATACCTTCCCGACCGTCATTCAGTACAACAAGCGGGATCTAGAGAATATTTCATCTATAGAAGAGCTGAGCAACGCCTTAAATCCCAGAAACAATCCGGAGTTTGCATCGATAGCCATCACCGGCAAGAATGTAATGGAAACGCTAAAGGGAATCTCCGCCGAGGTGATCAAGGCCAGCAAAAGGAAATATACCTAAAGGAAATCCGCTACATAAACCCTTTTTTTGAGATTTCTTCTCCAACTTTTTCCACAGATCACGTCATCCAAAAATTCTTCGTTAAATGTCTTGCTTCTTATTTTAGATTTTCTGGTTCCGATAAAAGGATTTTCCATAAAAAACGGGGCGGCTTTTTGCCGCCCCTAATTTATATTGGAGGTGTAATTTTTAAAAAATGTCTATTTCCTCAAATACATGAATTTCGGCCCGGGTCTTCCAACAAAGCACGATCTTGTAAATCCGTAGTATTTGATGATGTTATAGGCGAGCCTCGCCTCGGCCTCGTTGCCTTCGAAGTCGAACATCGAGTGATTTCCGTCCACGATCTTCCAACGGCCGCTTACATTCTTCACCTCTATTGTGTTGGGATTAAACGAGACGCAGTCTTCGGTGGCGTATCCACCTACCGGAGCATTACCTCCCACAAGCCAGTATTCGAAGGAGGCGTTCGGTCTCCCAACGAAACAGTGGCTGTCCATCCCGTAGAACTTGATGACCTTGAGGGATTCGCGGGCGTCCCCCTCTTTATCACCAAAGTCCATAAGCCAGTGGCTACCCTCAACGATCTTCCAATTCCCGCCGATGTTTACGACCTGTAGATTATTCGGGTTGCACGATATACAATCCTCTTCGGGTTTAATCGAGATCAGTCCGGGAATGAAGATGACTCCGGATCCTCCTATGGGGCCGATAGGGGTAATGTCAGTTCCCCCGGAGGTGGTATCGCCTCCAACCACCCTTACCGCTATGTTTGTGTCCGTTAGTGTACCTCCCAGAGACCCTAATGCGGCTCCCTCTACACGCTTAACTTCCTTCCTTGATGTATTGACCTTCCAGTAAAAGCCCATCCAGGTTTTAAGTCTCATGTGGTAAAGGTAGTCCTGCATTTTGACGACTTCCCAGTCCCCGCCGTAGGAGAGCACATAACCCTCGGCGGTAACCTGGAGTACCTTCGTAGCGGGTTCATAGACAATGTACGATTTGGAAAACCTCAGGAAAAATCGGTCGGGGGGAACGGTCGTGTTGCCCCCAACGACATCTACAGATATCCCGTCGATCTTGGTGTCGGATCCTCCCAGGCTCCCGAATGTCCCACCGCTTACTCTATAAACTTCTTTTCTCGAGGTGTTGACCTTCCAGTAAAAATCGCTCCAGGTCTTAAGCCTAACATGATAGAGGTATGGTTTGAGCTGGACAAATTCCCAATCACCCCCATATGACAGGACCGTCAAATTGGCGACAACTTGGATCGTCCCCGACGAAGGTTCCAACACAATGTACGCATCGGAAAAATCGAGAAAAAATCTATCGGGCGTGGCGGCGGCGCTACCCTGTACAACGAAGAGTGTGACAATCACCGAAAGAAGGATCGTGACAAGAATTGAATAACTTTTTATTCTCTTTTTCATTTTTTTCCTCCTATTATTAATTCCCCTAAAAAATCTTCCCGCAAGTTTTTATAATTTACCACAAATAATTATCTTAAATTTGAGGATGGTCACATAATCAGGATTTTTTAAAAAAAATCAAAGAAAATTAAACAAATGGGATGTCGGGGCTCTATCTCCCCTTTTCGGCCTCTCCGGTCATCGGGACAAATGCGAATCCCGTCATCTTGTAGTCTATTATAAAATCCTCCCCCGTCTTCGTTATCAGTGTCAGATTCTGAAAATAGGCGGGGCTTCCAAGGGGGAGGACGAGCTTTCCACCCTCTTTGAGCTGGGATAGCAGGGGCGGTGGTATATGGTTTACGGCGCATGTTATGATGATGGCGTCAAATGGGGCCTTATCTTTCCAGCCGAAATAGCCGTCCCCGTCTTTGACCGTGATGTTTTTATATCCGAGGTCCCACAATCGCTTTTTCGCCTCACCCGCCAATATCGCTTTTATCTCGATCGTATAGACCTCTTTTACGATGAGCGATAGGATCGCCGCCTGATAACCCGATCCGGTACCGATCTCGAGAACCTTCCAATCAGACTCAAGCCCCAACATCTCGGTCATCAGTGCGACGACATAGGGCTGGGATATCGTCTGGCCGTAGCCTATCGGGAGGGCATAGTCGGTGTAGGCCCTCCCTACGGAGTATTTTGGCACAAAGAGGTGTCTGGGAACGGTCTCCATGGCATAAAGGACCTTCTTATCCGATATTCCACGGCCTTTAAGCTGATCCTCCACCATGTCTTTTCTGGCTTTATAATACTCATCTGCCCCAAGAGATACAGGAGGGAAAAATGAAATGAGAAAAAGAAAGATGAAGATAAACTCGAAAACCCTTCCCCTTTTAAGTCGAATCACTCCCATAAAACACTCTTTACATCTAAAAAATGTCTAAAAGATGTAATAGTTTTCAGCTAAATAAAAAACACCACCCTTTGGCTTACCAATAATATTAGGGCCGCCCCGATTTCTGACTATGGGTGTAAAGCGCAATAGGATAGAGAGTTCGAAACCGCTGAAGAGATTTTCACCCCCCAATCCCATCAACCGCCGCCGAGGAGGGTTATCAGATTGACCTCGTCACCGTCTTTGAGCTCGTCGTCAAGTGACCTCTTCTTCCCGTTTACGAAAGCGGCCATCTTCAGTTTATCCGGGATATTGAGATCACTTATAAGACGACGGGGGGTAATGCCGATTGGAACGTTGATCTCCGTCTCATCAACGTATCTCCTGATGACGCCTTTCGGTCTCAAAACTATCTTCACGGGATAACTTATGCCCCCAGCATTACCAGACGATCCCGGCTTCCTCCTCCATGCCGTAATCCGATAGGACCTCTTTTGTGGGGATCGCCTTTTCGGGATCCATCGAGATAAGCTCGTAGAATTTATCCTTCATGCCATCGAAGTTTATCTCGACGCCCTCAGGTTCTCCGTCTCTAGCGGGCTCGAGCATCCTCGGTGTGAGGTCATCGTCCTTTGCGGTCAATCCAAACCGATAGTTTATGAGCCTCTTGAGATAAAAGACCCTCCTCCCCGCCCGCATCATCTCGTCCTTATCCCATTCATATCCGGCGACACAGTTGAAGAGGTCGACCCACTGCGGTATGGAGATTTCCCTGTCGGCGAACTGGCAGTAGCAGGCGCTGTTTTCGATTCCCCCCAGCTCCATCGCCGTAATCGCCGCCTCGGGCTTGTTCTCGTCCGTCATCGGCTCAAGCTCGAAGTCGAAGTCTATCTCCGGCAGGTAAACCGCTCCCATCTCTATAAAGAGCATAGGGGTGGCCACGTGGCAGGCTCCCCTGGGGCTCACGGCATAGGCAAGCGCCATACCGTGCCCGCCCCCCCTCGGGTCGTGCATCGGGGCTTCTAGACCTTTTGAGTGTACGGTGTATTTTATCGAGTCTTTCCCGATCTTGCCGGCCGCCTTCACGCTGCCTTCGGCAAGAAGCACGCCCAGGTTTCCCTCCCTTTTTGCTATCCTGGGGAGAACTTTATCTATGACGGTCTCCATATCGCCCCAGTGGAGCTCGATCCCGTCGGTTTCATCCTTTGTGAGGTCACCCTTTTCCATGGCCTCCATCGCCCATGCGATGGTGCCACCAGCCGATATCGTGTCGATGCCGAGGTCATTGCACACCCTCCCCGCCTTACAGGTAGCGGCAAGGTCCATCGAGTTCAAAAGCGAGCCGAAGGCCGTTATGGTCTCGTACTCCGGTCCCGGACCCTCAGGGATCTTGAACGGCCCGTCTTTGACCTCGACGATTCTCTTGCAAACGATACCGCAAAAGGCACACGCCCCGCGTTTTGTCAGGTAAGTATCGGTAAGCGTAGAGCCGGTCAGGGCGTCTCCCATCTCTTCCCAAAAATTCGAGGTCCAGTTCTTTATGGGGACGTCGCCTGAATACACCCCGGCCTCGAGGTTTGCGGCGGTCCCATTCTCGCGCATGACTTCCGATGTCAAGGCATCCCTGATCAGCGAATTGAGTTCACTCCTCAACACCTCATATTTTTCGGGATCGGCTAGTTTCATCTCCTTTTTAGTCGCCTTGACCACCAATCCCTTGAGGTTTTTCGAGCCCATAACGGCACCGAAGCCGGTGCGCCCGAAGGCGTGGTGTGCCTCGTTCATTATATTGGCATATTTGACGAGATTTTCACCCGCCGGGCCGATAAGGACGGTTCTTGCATTCTTTCCGTACTTACCTTTGAGAAGGGTATCTGTCTCTTCTATCCCTTTACCCCAATATTCCGATCCGTCGAGTATCTCAACCTTGTCATCCTCGATAAAAAGGATGGACGGATCTTTCGCCTTCCCGGTGATGATTATGCCGTCGAATCCGGCGTAGCGAAGCTCCGGCGCGAAGTAACCGCCGCAGGAAGAATCGCCCCAGTTACCAGTCAGTGGAGAACGGCCGGCCACACTGTTCCTCGATGCACCTGAGAGTCTGAGCCCCGCAAATGGGCCGTTCATGAAGATCAACATTGCATCAGGCGAAAGGGGATCGGTGTCGAAATTTCCCCTTTCCCAGAATATCTTCGCAGCGAGTCCGCTACCGCCGATATATTTCTTGTAATATTCCTCAGGAAGTGTCGTCACATCTACCTTTCCGGAACTGAGATCCACCTCTATAACTTTTCCTGTATTCGCAAACATCGATTACCTCTTATAAATTGACAGTCTTTATTTATATCATAACATAGGCGATACTTTTTGGAAACGGCTGAAAATCGATCTCGGAATTACAGAACAATTTTAGAAAAAAGGTAACCCCCGAAGACTCAAGTCTGAAAACGCCCCGACTCGGACAGTATCACCAAGATTAAAACCAATATACCCCGAAAAAAAGAGATTACTTGAGTATCTTATCCTCCATCCCCATATCTTTGAGGGCCTTATTGTAAAGAACGGCTACCTTTTTGAGTTTCGGGGCAAGCTTCAAGAGCCCTGTGGCAGAACCCTTTACGATTATCTTCTTTCTCGTGATCGCCATAACGGGATTCAGCTTATTCGACCAGGAGCGATGGGCGTCATCGGCCGAAAGGCTCATGATGAGATCCGGCTCGTCTTTGGGCTTACCCCTTCCGACCTTCGCATCACCACCCCTTGCATCCCAATAGAAGGAACAGTCGGGGTCATCCTGGGTATAGTCAAACCATATGAGCTGATTGACCTTTTTAAGACCTGCACTCAGCTCAGGATCTTTTAGACACTCCTCGCTCATCTTTACAAAGGCATCTACGGCCTCTTTTCCGTTTTTCCAGAATTCCATTTTTTATACCTCCTTTTAAATATTTTATTATTTTAACTAAATTGCTTCCAGGTAAAGTTTAAGGATATCTTCCTCTTCAATATATTTGGCGTTGTAGCTTATCTGTGAATCGGCCGCCGCAAGCTCCACAAGGGGTGCCAGCTTCTCATCGTCGGCCGGGACATTAAAATCCTTAAGGGTATCCGTAAGTCCAATCTCTTTTTTCAGGTTTCTTACAGCCTTTGCGGCCATTTTGCCCGCCTCAACGGGATCCTTTCCGCTCACTTCCACACCCAGTGCATCGGCCACCACCATAAATCTATCCGGTACCTCCTCCACGTTGTAATCCATAACGATGGGGAGCATTATTGCGTTTGCAAGGCCATGGGGTATTCCATATAAGGCCCCGAGTGCGTGAGCCGTTGCGTGGACCGCGCCGGTCATGCTGTTTACGAAGCCCATCCCGGCCAAGGTGCTGGCAAGAATCATACCGCCCCTTGCGTCTATATTTTCTGGATCCTTTACGGCGATCGGCAGATACTTTACTATGAGCCTGATTGCATGCAGACACAGGGCGTCTGAAATCGGGTGGGAGGCTGTGGAGGTTGCACCCTCAATGGCATGGGTCAGCGCGTCTATTCCTGTAAAAGCCGTCACTTTTGCGGGGAGTTTAACCGTAAGCTCGGGATCCAGCATGGCGAGGTCACAGTTGCAGTAGGGGTGAGTGACCGACAGCTTCGCACCAGCCTTGACATCCAATACCACCATGGCGTTTGTAACTTCACATCCCGTCCCCGCCGTGGTTGGAAAGGCTATATGAGGAGGCAGGGGCTTTGCGTCATCCCACAGGGCGGCTTGATCGGCCAGGGGCTGAAAATCCTCATGACCGCTGCCTATCATGACGTTTACGGCCTTTGCGGTATCCATCACGCTCCCGCCACCAACTACGACCATCGAATCGGCACCCTTTCCCCGATAAAACTCTGCACCCTTGTTTATATTTTCAATCCTCGCATCCTGGACTATATTATCGAATATCCCGACCAGCTCGAGATCGGATTTTTCCAACTCCTCAGAAACCATCTCACACACTCCGGCATTTACTATACCCTTGTCTGTATATATAACTATCTTCTTACCACCCAACTGCCCCATCTCAAATCCCACCTCGGATC
The DNA here is from genome assembly GCA_964506935.1 of uncultured Thermodesulfobacteriota bacterium. GTDB lineage: Bacteria > Desulfobacterota > Zymogenia > Zymogenales > Zymogenaceae > CAZDOD01. The sequence goes on from CAZDOD010000053.1 coordinate 9,737, forward strand.
TGACTCCGGGGGAGTACATTATCCTCGGCCTTGACCAGAACGTGAAGAAGGACTCATACTCGATATCCGGATACTTCATTTTTCCTCTCCTATATAAATAGACTTACTAAATAATTTCGTATCTCTAATAATTAAGTATCATACTATATCTTTATGGTAACTTGTCAAGCTTTTTCAATCCCTGCCAAGAAGGCTTCGATTGACCGAATAAAAAAGACATGTTAGTATATAATATCTACGTTCATCGAGGGATTTTCATGATAGGAATAGTTATAGCCTGCCACATGGAGATGGCCGACCACCTCCTCGAAACGGTATCCTATGTCTTAGGCGGGAGACCCGAAAAGGTTTTGGCCTTTTCGGCCGAGCTGGGGGCGGACATTGAAGAGATGAAACTTGAGCTTACGCTCGCCATCGGCGAGGTCGAATCGGGAGAAGGTGTCCTTGTGCTCACCGATATAATCGGCGGCACTCCGTCGGCACTGGCAAACAGGTTTATGCAGGAGAAAAACATCGAGGTGGTCACGGGAGTGAATCTCCCGATGGTCCTCGCCGCCATTACCTACAGGGACGGGATGTCTCTTGTGCGCCTCTCCAAGATGGCCGTCAAGGCAGGGAAGGAGAGCATCTTTTCGCTCAAGAGGGCGAAGAGGTTTTGAGGTTTGAGATAGAAGTGATTTAATTTATCAAAGACAATGTGGAAAATCCCAGCCATTATCAGAGAGGCTCTAGGATAAGAAATCGTAATAAAACCTTCGATGTAAGCTTGTGAGTAAAAACCTCCCGATAAAAAAACTTGAAAATAAAAAAGATGTTTTTGGGTCCTAAGAAATAGTACCAGAAGAAGTCCCTCTCCTTTTAAGGCCTATCTGATATTTACTTCGTCCGGTGGCGACGAAAGCCCGTCAAGTTTGAGAATAAATTCCAGAAGTATCGAATAGCTCTCAAAAAAAACTTCCCTGTCTATGACACCCGGCTCATCATACCTGCTCCCGAGGATATAAAGATCTTCTCTTTTAATCCCGCATATCGTTATCGCGGGGACGCCTTCGCGAAGGAATGTAACAGAGTCGGCGTTAACATTGCAAATTGAAACCGGAGAGGGATCGTAACCGAACCTCCGTCCCGTATCCACGAAGATATCTTCAAGATAGTCAGTAGATCCCTCGGCCCACGGATGTGGGAGCACAAGGCCGATACACTCGATGTTCACGACAGCCGTGATTCCCCCCTCAAGTGAAGGAAAATCACCCGAGGGGGTATCTTTTGCGTCATTTAAAGGAGTCTTCATCCTATCCTCCAAAAAGGCCTTGGAACCCAAGAGTCCCTCCTCCTCTCGGTCGAATGCAATAAAGAGAAAATTGTGATTGGTGCCCGAATCTGAAAGGCCAAAATAAAGCGCTGCCACAATCAGGACTCCGCTCATGTCGTCCAATGCGCCCACCCCGTCACCCGACCTATCGAAATGGGCACAGACGATTATGTAATCTGTGATAGACCCTTTGAGGGGAACTATGACATTTCCGGGACAAGCTTTACCTCGCGAGTTATCTTTAAAAAACATCCTTTTTTTGGATGCAGGTTCATTGATGTCACCAATGTTCAATGGGCTTTTAGCCACAGGCTCAATAAAGATATCAAGGGCCCCTAGGCGGGAAAAGATGTCGGTCACTTTTTCACACCGCTCCTTTCTCTCTTTTGGCATTTCTGAAAACTCATCCCACACGAGGTCTATGTGTGTAAGGTCTTCGGAAAAGGCGGTATGCTTTGGGCCCGTAACAAAAATAAGGGAGAACAGAACCAAGGCCAGAAGAGGAAACCTCGAGATTATAAAAAATCGATTTTTTGAGAATCCGAATGTTTTCTTTAGCATCTTAATAAAAGACTCAAAAAAAGTTTTTAGCCCAATTTCAATAAAAATGAGGTTATATAAACAAAGTATAGGGCTTTCTCATTAAAATTAGGAGCTTTTTTTTAATTTTTTCTGGCTTGACTGTATACTAAAATAATGTTATGATAATCTTTAAAAATAATGCTTGACATACAAGATATAGCTATATAAAATTGCAAATATACAACATATAGCCAAAAAGGTTATAGTGAATAACCTCAATAAAGTTTAAAGGATAGGAAAAAAATCATTAAGGATTTATTTGAGGCCAAATGGTAAGTGGCTAAATAAAAAATAGTCTCTTATCTAGTTGTTTTTATTACAAATGACGAAGATATAAGGAAAATTTGAGAAGAATCTATCCTATATTTTCCTTGGATATATTGAGATCTCTGATGATTTCGCTTTTTTATAAAGCCAGGACTACTATTTCGGCTGTGATGGGTGATTTCGTAAAGAGTTATCCCGAATACGATATCAACCGATTCTTCAAAACAGACAGCCGGACCTTTCCAATGAAGGATTGACCAATATCCGCTTCGTCACCTATTTGCTAAATAATCTTTTTATCATGTTTTTTATAACAGCTTTAAGGATTGGATATAATAAAGGCTAAAAAAGGCCTTGTCCTAAACCAAAATATGAGTTACTCAGGAAAATCAAGCTCGAAAAAGGATAATATAAGTTGCAATATTTTCTCTAGCTTACTAATCAACGTTTTAAAAGGGTGAGATTATGGCACGGAAAGAAGATTCGAGAATTTCGAAAATGTGGGTGGATTTCAAAGAGTTTGTAAAGGGAAATCCTAAACTCTTTGTCTACTTCCACGTTATCTTGTTTGTCAGCTTCCTCTATCTCCTCTCTGCGAGGCCGATAGTGGTTGCCCTTATTGAGGCGAGAGGAGAACACAGCGAATATCTCGCCGAAGAGAGGGCAAAACTGGAAAACGAAATGGAAAAGAAAATTCTCGATTTCCAACTGGAAACGGCATTGAGGATAAATGAGGATCTTTATGCCCAGATAAGAGTTCAGGAAGAAGAGATCGCCTCTTACGAGAGGGAACTAGCTCAGAGAAAGAGTGAAGTCGATCTGGTCCTGCTCGGATTTAGGAAATTTCTGGAAATTACAAGCTCTTCAAACTCTCTGACCAAGGAGTTTGACGATACTTTTGTCAAAGAGAGGCTCATAAATGAAGCGGTCGGCGGTTACTAGAATCCTTGTCGTTTCTTTTTTGCTCAGTCTGAGCACGAACTTATCCGCACAGGATCTCCATTCCCGTGCGGATAAGTTTAAATTTAGAACCGAAGAGAGGATAAAATACAACCTCAGTAACACATACATCATCAGCCATTTTAAGGAGTTCGATGAAGAATTTCTGAATAACTTCCCGTTTGAAATTCCAACGACGGGATATATATCTTCAGGATTCGGCTACAGGCGAAATCCCTTCAAGAAAAACTCAACCGAATTCCACAAAGGGATTGATATTCAAAATGTCAAGGGAACATATATAAGGGCTCCCGCAAATGGAACCGTCATAAAAAGTGAATACCAATCCGGTTACGGTAATATAATACTATTGAAACACTCGGAGACCGTATCGACCTTCTATGCCCACTTGAGCGCATCCTTTGTCTTTGAGGGACAAAGGATCGTAAAAGGTCAGATATTAGGTGCGATTGGAAGCACAGGATTATCGACGGGACCCCATCTCCACTACGAAATCTTAATTGACGGGGAAAACTACGATCCGGCCATCTTCTGGGATTTCTTGATGTAATTGAAGTTGAGACGGTATTGCGTCTCAAAAGAATTTATCCCTCGCCCCCCCTACAGAAGTCACCAGAAATACGTAAATTACCCTTATTACTCCCTCCTCTTGGTCGCGATGGAGAGAGTGGTGAATCCCGACCTCTTGGCGTCGTCGAGAACCTCCACTACCGCGCCGTGGCTCGACGTTTCATCTGCCTGAATAATCAGCTTTGACTCGGGTTTTTCTTTCTTGATGGCCAAGAGCTTTTCATAGAGGGTCTCGTAAGTAAAATATTCGTCGGCGATCATAATCTCGTTGTCCGGGGTCACCACCACGACTATATCCTCTTCCTCCTGGGCTACCTCCTCGACGGATGATTCGGGGAGGTCGATCTTCAACCCGGGGTGAAGGATAAACGTCGTCGAGATCATAAAAAAGATTAACAGGAGGAGAACCACATCTATCAGAGAGGTGAGATTGATGCTCACCGGCTCCCTTTCCCTTTTTTTGCTGGTAAAGTCCATTATTTTCCTCTCAGATGAGAGTCTGTCTCAGAATTTTTAATCCTCGCCCTTTATAACGTCAACGAGCCCGATGCTGTACTGCTGCATCTCAAAGGTGAGGTCCCTTGCCCTGCCCAATAGATAATGATATCCGATCAGCGTCGGGATGGCCACGGTGAGTCCGGCGGCGGTGGTAATAAGGGCAACCGAGATGCCGTCCGCAAGCTGCGAAGGATCGCCGACCCCGAATGTCACTATCTTGTTGAAGACCTTTATCATACCCTGAACTGTGCCGAGGAGCCCGAGAAGGGGGCTTATCTGGGCAATGACCGAGAGCACCCCGAGGTACTTCTCGAGGTACTCCGCCTCCTGGCCCCCGACCTCTTCGACCGCCTCTTTTATCACCTCTCTCTTTCGGCGAAAATTTTTGATGGCGGCAAAAAATATCCTCGCCATGGGTGATCTGTCCCTCCTCAGAATACTCGTCACCTCCTTGATCTTCTCGTTTTTCACCATATCCTCAACCTCATACACCAACTCGGGTGGTATGATTTTTTTTCTCCTCAGATAGAAGATCCTCTCAAGAAAAACCCCCAGCGCTATCACCGAGCACAGGACGATGGGGATCATAAGTATGCCGCCCTGAACAATAAAATCTAAAAAATTACCCATTTCACCTCCAGTTTTAATCCCGTCCAACGAGGTCACTTACATTTACTACTTTAACATCACCACCAAAAAGCACGGGCTCCATCTCCTTAAGTGCTTTTATCGTCTCGGGATATGGATGACATATCCCGACCGCAAATCCATCCGCCTTGGCGTCCCTCATCAACTCCTCTATCCTACCTTTTATCTTATCGACGTTTCGGTCATTATCGAGAAAGACGGATCTTTTAAGTGTGGGAACCCCCATCCCGACCGCAGTCTCAAACGCCAGGGAATTGGGGGTGGTTCGGGAATCCACAAAGAATAAACCCTTTTTATTTATCTCGCCCAGGACTATCTCCATTTTATCCTTATCCTGAGTAAAGAGGGACCCCATGTGATTATTTACCCCGCATACATATGGGACAGACGAGATGTCTGAAAGGAGAGTTTTTTTCAGCTCCTCCTCGGTCATTGAGACAAAAAGTGCGCCCGGCCCGGGGTCATGGTTGAGATAGTCTATCGGCTCCATAGGGATGTGCAGTATCACCTCGCTCCCCTCTTTATGTGCTCGTTTTGCGAGCTCGGAGGAAAAAGCCTGATGGGGCAGTATCGACAGGGTAACGGGATATTTTAAGGAAAAGATTTCCTTCCAGTACTTTTTGTTTGTCCCGAGATCATCCATGATTATCGCCATTCTCGGCAGTGGGGCAACGGGCGGAAGCAGCCTAATCCTCCTGATATCCTGCCCGAAGGCATAAATCGAGATATCAAATCCACCGTCCGAGAGATCGGTTGACTCGATCCCGATTACCCCACTCCACCGGCCCATCCGCCGATTCAGGCTATCCAGGAACTCATTCTTCTCCACCCCTTTCGGGAGGCGGTATTTTTCGTCTAAAGATAGAAGAGATTCGCCGCCCTCACTTTCATACCCCCCACTTTCTATAAGGAGGTCTTTGGAGATACCCAATCCCAAGAGGGCCGTGTCCAAATCCGCATTTATCTCCTCGATCCTCTTCTCAATGACCCTTTTATTGGGGTAGGGGGAACTTGCCACAGTCACCCGACCCTTCATCAAATAAAGGGCCATGATAATCAGGAGGGTGAGGGCGAAAAGCAAAAGGATAGAGAAGACAATAAAACGCCATTTTATGTCTTTTTTTGACTTCCTTTTGGCGGAAATGATGGGGGTCTTAAAGACCCTACCTTTTCCACCCTTTTTACTTTTAACGCCCCTACCCGAGCTTTTTCTCTTATCCAGCGTCATACAGAGTCCCGAAGATTCGCAAAAAAGCCTCCCAATTATTTCAGGATATACTCATACTCCGACCAGTTATGGATGACCTCTTTCGCCTTCTCGAGCTGGATGTCAATAGCCTCCTCTTTTTCAGTCACTTCCTTCTCCTTCACAACTACCTCTCCACCCTCAACCAAAGCCTCTTCTGCCTCACTTTCGGGTATCTCCACAACGATATCGGGGATTATCCCAACATCATGGATCGATGTCCCATTTGGGGTAAAATATTTTGCCGTAGTGAGCTTCAACCCCGAACCGTCCCCCATCGGAATGATGGTCTGTACCGATCCCTTGCCGAAGGTCTTTGTCCCAACAAGGATGGCCTTCTTGAGGTCTCTTAAGGCGCCCGCAACGATCTCAGAGGCGCTGGCGCTTCCACCGTTGACCAGTACCACCATGG
>CAZDOD010000054.1:0-2949 GCA_964506935.1 uncultured Thermodesulfobacteriota bacterium
TCGAAGAATTTATCAATGCGGCCTATAATAGCCTGTGATTCGCCCAGCATCTTGAATCTCTCGATGTATTCGGATAGATCCCTGATCTTTTCCTCTATTTCCCGTATCTCCTTTATTTCAGACTGCAGATCGAACAGGTTTGACTGTTCCTCATCCATACGGGACTGAAGGTTATCGAGTTCCTTACTCCTTTCGATCTCCTTTACCAGGATTTCGTGTCTCTCTTTGAGTCTTACGGGATCCATCCCATCAAACTCATCATCTGTCTCTTTCGTCTTGGATGTAGATGGAACTGCCCTCGGAGCGGAGCCCACTATACCAAAGGGATTTGTCGACGGTAGGCTGTTGAAATCGGCGTAGAAAACGCTCGAGTATATCTCTTCATCGAAAAGCTTGAATTTGTCTTTCAAGAAATCCCTGATCTCCGCTTCGTCCTTGCTTACCAGAAAGAAGGCTTTTTTCTCGGCGACGTAGCGGCTCAGGTTGGAGAGGTTTTTGGAAAAATCCCTGACGAGACGATATAGATCGTTTTCCACCTTTATGGAAATGTAAGATCGGGAGTTTCCCTCGAGCTGCCAATTTATGAAATCGGGTGTGTTGGCGTAGACCTCCGGGAAGAAGACCGCCATAACGGCTCTTGAAAATGTCGTTTTACCGCTTTCATTCGACCCTAAGATTACGTTATAACCACTTTGAAAGGTAAATTTTACGGCCTGGGAAAAGCGTCCAACGCCCTGAATTGCCAATTCCTGAATGATCACGGATAAATCCCCTGATCTTAGGGTGAAGTATCAGAACTTTTTCAGCTCCTTAATTCTCGCTGCCTTCCCCCTCCTCTTGCGGAGATAAAAGAGTCGTGCCCTCCTTACCTTGCCCTTCTGTACAACATCTATCTTTTCTAACAACGGTGAGTGAAGCGGGAATACCCTCTCCACACCGATACCATAAGAGATCTTCCTTACCGTAAAGCTTGCCTTGTTATTTCCCTTCCTCTTCTTTATAACCGTACCCTCAAAAACCTGGATTCTCTCTTTGTCACCTTCCTTGATCTTAACATGCACTTTAACGGTATCTCCCGCCTTGAAATCAGTGAGGTCAGTGCGCATCTGTTCCTTTTCGATCATCTCAATTTTGTTCATCTGTTACTCCTCTACTCTCAATTCTCCCTCGTAACCTATCCAATACTATTGCCGCGGCGGTTCGTACAGAAAGGTGATTGTAATCACCTATGCCACGTATAGGCTCCAATATATGGGTGCAAATACTTTTTATCTCGTCTGGCATCCCCCAGCCCGTCCCAAAGAGGATCAGGTACGGCGTGATCCCCTCATCTATCTTTTCCCTCATCTCACGATAACTTATATATTCACCCTCATGTCCCGCCCATGTACCCACCACACCGGGGATTTGACCCGTAATCGACGTCACCTCATTTTGAGCCACTTTAAAGCTCTCCACAACAACGATACCCTTTAGCGCCTCCCCCCTTGTGGGATTGTATGACATGCCAAAACCGGTGGTCCAGTGCTCTACGATACGCTCCACCAGTCTCTTCTGGGAGGCCATGGGATTTATGAAAAAACATTTCGAGACACCGTAAGTTACCGAAAGCCTTGCTATATCATGAATATCGAAATTTGTCACGGAAGTGGCGACTATGTCGCCCCTCTTATTCAAAACCGGATAGTGAACAAGTCCTATAAATACCTCTCCCAAAGATTTTCCCCGATACTTATACGTTATCTCTATCCGATTTTAATAAAATCTCGCTTTCTTTTAACTAAAAAAATATTTTCTTTCCTCAATAATGTCTCATTATATCTATGCCCGTCCCTCTACCCTACCCTCTATCCAGCCTCAAGGCTATCACTCATAACATCTCTACCGGACCTTGAGTCCCTCAATAATCCTCTTTTCCTCTTCGGTCAAATCATCGGGATCGATGATGTCAGGTCTCCTCTCAACAGTCCTTCTGATAGATTCTCTTCGTCTCCATTCGGCGATCTTTTTGTGGTCTCCGCTGGTTAAGACATCGGGCACTTCCATCCCCAGATAAGATCCCGGCCGCGTATACTGTGGATATTTTAGGAATTTGTAAGAGAATGTATCGGTCGATACCGATTCATCTTTACCCACCACACCCGGCACAAACCTTATAACCGCCTCAATGAGGACAAGCGCCGCGGCCTCTCCTCCCGACAGTATATAATCTCCGATGGATATCTCTTCGTCAACAAGTTTTTCGGATACCCTCTCGTCAACCCCCTCATATCTCCCGCATATTACGGCGAGTTTTTTAAATCCCGCAAATCTCTTGGCCTCTTTTTGCGAAAACCTCTTCCCCTGGGGGCTCATCAGAATTACCCTGGGCTTTGTGCCGCCGAGCTTTGAGTTTCGTATCGCCCTGAAGATCGGCTCGGGCTTCATGAGCATCCCAACACCACCCCCGAAAGGGTAATCATCGGCAGATTTGTGTCTGTTAGCTGTGAACCTCCTTATGTCAACGATATCCACATTTATGAGGCCTTTATCTATCGCCTTTTTGAGTATACCTGTTTTTAGTGGAGATTCAAAATATCCGGGGAAGAGTGTGAGTACTTCAATTATCAACATCAATAAGGCCGTGTAAAAAAGGACTCTACAATCATCTTTTTTTCGGAAATTTTAACTTCCCTTACGGCATCATATGTCCCGGGAATCAGAATTTCCTCGCCCCCATCCCCCTGAACTACATAAACGTCATTAGAGCCCGTCTGAAAAATCTTTTTTATTACTCCTAAATATTTCCCCGAATTGTCATGTACCTCCATGCCTATCAAATCATACCAGTAATATTCTCCATCATCTGTATCCGGCAGCTCCTTCCTGCCAACTAAAATAACCGAACCAACCAGTATCTCCGCATCTTCCCTTGTATTTATACCAGAGAACTTTATGATAACTTTACTT
>CAZDOD010000054.1:2959-15845 GCA_964506935.1 uncultured Thermodesulfobacteriota bacterium
CTCCCGTTTACGTCTTCTACCTTATATGCCCTTTCTATGCCATTTCGAGGCCTCACATATATAGCTTCAGTCCTTTTGAAGCTCTCGGGAGACTCGGCATGACTTAAGACCTTGACATAACCCTTGATGCCATGGGGACTAACTATCTCCCCAAGGATTACCTCTTTTTTCATCCTACTCGATGATTTCTAAGACAGCCCTCTTATGGATTTTTGTTGAAGCTGCAGAGAGAATGGTCCTCATTGCCCTGGCCGTCCTTCCCTGCTTCCCTATCACTTTTCCAAGATCCTCCTTGGCTACTTTCAGCTCAATAACAGATGTCTGTTCCCCTTGCACCTCGGTTACTACTACCTGATCGGGATTATCAACAAGGGCCTGGGCAATTAATTTTATTAGATCTTTCATATAGAAAACCTCCAAAATCAGCCCAACATTACATCAGCTGACGGGTAAAATGAAAAGTCAATTTCCCTCTTTATTAACTGTCACACCTTCCCTCTTCAATAACTCTCTTACAGTCTTGGAGGCCTTTGCCCCCTTGCTCAACCACTCCTTTATCTTGTCTTCCTTTAAAGTTACTGTGGCTGGTTCTGTCAAAGGATTATAGGTACCGACAATCTCCAAGAAACGTCCGTCTCTTGGTGACTCGATATCGGCCACCACCATTCTGTAAAACGGCTTCTTTTTTGTTCCGCGCCTCTGAAGTCTAATTCTCACAGACATATTTTTATCTTTCACCCCCTTATAACTTAAAAGTTAAACTATAAATCCAAAAAACACTAATAAGAAACTCATTAATTATCTAACATTACGACATTTGACGATAGATCTCAAAAATCAGAAAATCAAACAGCTTAAATTAAAGTTACACAAATCCAGTTTAATATTTATATCATTTTTTTTCTTTTGTCAAGAAGATGTTTTCTCGCTTTTATCGTCCTCATCCAAGAGGATTCCCGAGTCCAAAGGGTTTATTTCTACTGAATTACCCATTTTCCCGAAAATAAAAGAGGCAAAAAGTAAAAGGTAAAAAATCGGTATTACAGCGAAAACAAAACCGAATTTTATCGAAATGAACAACAGTATTACTGGTAGAAGAATGATACAGGAAATCCAGAAAATAACAACGTTCATTGTATAGGGAGCCGCCACATCTTTTATTTTCAAAAGCACATCGTCAAATTTAAGCGCCGCCCGAAATCTCTCCCCCCTCTTCAACATAAATATAAGCGCCATAGGGACAACAAATGCGCATGACAGTGCCAATATTGCGCTTATCATAAAGATGATAAAGCCTAAGATAACCGCCCATCCTGCTTTAATGACCAAGACGAAAAACAAACCCACGGAAAATGGAACAAGAAAACCCAATCCATATACGAAAAGAACACCTACGACTTTTGCCCCCAAGAGGAAAAAGCCGACAAAGTCCACCCACAGGGGCGTCTCTGTTTCACCCTCCATTACCTTCTCCATGCTCCTCTGGGCGTAACCCAAAGCTATTATGCTTCCGGCAATGGGAATATAGTTAAAGGCACAACCTATAAGAAACCTAAAAATTGATTTCTTATCACTTACGGGGTACTTCAACCCCTCTATAATCTCAGTCATCAGAGTCATATATTTCCTTTTCAATCATTAGACGTCAGCCTTATGCCCAAATCAAAAGGACGGCCTCAAAATCCAATTTCATAGAAAGTCCTGTTTATGGCAGACATCATAAAGGCATTATTTATATTATATACAATCAAACCGGATACCAAAGCAACTACAATAGCGCCGGCTACCGTGACGATGCTATATGAGATATTTTGTTCTCTCGGGGATTCCATAAATACAGGAAGCGCTAAATATAGTATATATATACCGTAAAGTGCAAATATAAACCACAATAGAGATATTATAGTTGAACTGAATATAGCAAGGATGCCTCCGAGCATAAAAGGTGTAGAGGAGTAAGCCGCTGTCTTTAAGGCCCGAAGGTAATTTCTACTCCCCCCGAAAGTCGGTGCAAATAAATCAACGATCAATCCTATCAATAAAACGCTTCCAACCGTCAAAGCATAAAGTACCAAAACGGTGATGAAGGCATATCCCGCCGGTGCCCTGAACCTTCCCCATTTGCCGATCCCGATACCCACAACGGCCTTTCCGATGAAGGCCGCGAGCATCGGAATGAGCGCCAAGATACAGATGTAGATCAAGAGTCCCTTTATAATTTCCGGTTCTTTCTGCAAGATGGGCAGCGTATCTTTGGGTCTTAGCAATAGACCCTTGACCTTCTCGATTAGTCTCATTTTTTTCTCCTAAAATATTATTCTCAAAAACAGTCTGATTCACCCTTCTGCGTTTGATCCTCAAAAGCTGGCTAATTTGATAAATGATAATCTCAAAAAAAGTCTACACCTAAATCTCATAGATACCGATATTTAAGTGGATTTTACAGGAATCTCGGCCCCAACCAACATACTAAAGGCCGTTTCTCTCCCTCAAAGGTGACAGATATACCCTCATTATGATCTACCATCAAACCTCATAGGAAATTCCCGTATTAAGGATGCCGCTTAAAGAAAATTTTTCAAAGAAAAGAAATCATCATTATCAGAGTTTCCGTGTTGCAAATTTTCTAAAGAGCATAGAGCTTCTTTTCCGATATAAGGTGGACCCAGTTTTTTTTAAGTATGTCTATTGCCTCTTCGATCTTATCCACTCCGACGATGAGTATGGCGTTATCGCCTATTCGCCCGATATAAGGATAGAGGTAATGAACATTTACATCCGCCTCCTTCAAGGGTTTGAGGACGGCGTTCAAACCTCCGGGGTGATCTGGTGTCTCAACCGCCAGTACATTCTTCTTTCTTATAGGATAGCCCTTGCTTTCCAATACCATAAACGCCTTTGCCGGGTCATCAACAACCATCCGAACCGTAGTGAGATCCGACGTGTCCGCAACGCTGATCGCCCTTATATTGATGCCCTCCCCCCCTAAAATATCTGAAAGTCTTGAAAGCTTACCCGGGAGATTCTCAAGTACCACTGATAACTGTTTGATCTGCATAATCGGCTGACCTCTTTGGAGTCCCTCCTAATATCGATTAGTTCCTGCTATATCTATAGACTCTCGTAACCCAATTTCAGAGCCCGAGTGTTCATCTCTATTACCTTCGCTTTCCCCTCGAATATCTCTTCCAGTCCATCTATAACGTCTTTTATTTCTACAAGTCCTGTCTTTTTTACAAATGCCCCCAACATAACCATATTGGTCGTTTTCATCTCGCCGATCCCCTCTGCGATATTACCGGCGTCCACGGGGACCACTTCGATGTCACCCCTTGTCGGCATTTCATCAATCATAGTTGAATTGATGAATAGTAAACCCCCCGTCTGAAGCCTGTTCTGGAATGCAGAAAGAGAGGGCTTATTCATCACAACGATAAATTCAGGAGAGGATGCTATTGGTGAGGCGATCTCCTCTGTGGATATGGCCACGGTACAATTGGCTGTACCTCCCCTCACCTCCGCACCGTAGGATGGAAGATATGTGACGTGCTTTTCTTCCATCATTGCGGCCACGGCAAAGGCATACCCCATCATAAGGACGCCCTGGCCCCCAAATCCCGAAAAGACAGTCTTAATCTGCATATGCCGCCTCTTTTTTCGGGATATCCTTCGTCTCGTCCTTTATAACTCCCAGGGGGAACTCCTTGGTCATTACATCATCTATCCACTTGCACGCATCGACGGGTTGCATCTTCCAGTTGACGGGACATGGCGATAGAACCTCCACGAGGGTGAATCCCAGGTCGTCCATCTGTGCCTGAAACGCCTTTTTTATTGCCCTTTTCGTATTTTTTATTGCCGAGACCTTGTTTACAGTCGTCCTTTCGATGTAAACGGCTCCGGGGAGTACCGCGAGCATCTCGCTGATCTTTATTGGTCCCCCGTCCTTTCTCAGATCTCTTCCGAACGGCGTTGTGGTCGTCTTCTGTCCGAGCATGGTGGTCGGGGCCATCTGTCCACCCGTCATGCCGTAGACCGCATTGTTCATGAATATCGTCGTGAATCGCTCCCCCCTGTTTGCCGCATGTATCGTCTCGGCCGTGCCTATTGCAGCAAGGTCACCATCACCCTGATATGTGAAGACGAGCCGGTCGGGGAGTACGCGCTTTATGCCGGTTGCAATAGCCCCTGCCCTGCCGTGCGCCGACTCGGTGGTGTCCACATCCAAATAATTATATGTAAGGACGGCGCAACCCGCCGGCGGTATGCATATGGCCTTTGACGCCACATCCATCTCTTCTATGATCTCTGCCAGTAACCTCGTTACGATGCTGTGCCCGCATCCTGGACAGTAATGCATTGTGGCATCTTTGAGATACTTTGGACGTGAGTAGACCTTCTTCATTTACATAAATCCCTTCTGATAATATTGTCGCGCTATTATCCTCGTCAGCTCCACCGGTGTTGGCACAACACCACCTGGCCTGCCGTAGAAATAAACTTCAGATGCACCCTCAAGTGAAAGCCTTACGTCTTCCACCATTTGACCGGCGCTCATCTCGAAGACGAAGAACTGCTCTATAGTCTGTGCTCTCTTCTTTATAATATCGCATGGAAACGGCCAGAGTGTAATCGGCCTTATAAGTCCCACACTGAGGCCGTCATCCCTGACGCGTTTCACCGCACCTTTTGCAATCCTTGCTGCCGTCCCGTAGGCAACGACAGCAAGCTTCGCGTCATCCATCATGTATTCATCATAGCGGATCTCTTTTTTAGCTATCATCTGGTATTTTCTTACAAGCTTCCAGTTGTGCTCCTCCATATCCTTGGTGTCGAGGATGAGAGACTTTATAAGTCGCGAAGGCCTCCCTTTTGCACCGTCGAGTATGTAGTCTTTTTTCGGTATCTCCCTAGGTTTGTAATTATCAAAGGTTACTGGCTCCATTATCTGTCCCAACATGCCATCCGCAAGAATGAGGACCGGATTCCTATAAATATCGGCGATGTCAAACGCCTCCATGGTTAGATCCGCAAGTTCCTGACATGACGCCGGGGCGAGAACCGTCACACGGTAATCACCGTGTCCGCCACCCCTTGTCGCCTGAAAATAGTCAGACTGAGCCGGCGAGATGTTTCCAAGCCCCGGCCCTCCCCTGACCATATTAACTATTACGGCCGGAAGCTCGCATCCACAAAGAAACGATATCCCCTCCTGTTTCAAACTTATACCCGGGCTCGAAGAGGAGGTCATCACACGCGCACCGGCAACGCTTGCGCCGAATACCATGTTGATGGCCGAAATCTCGCTCTCAGACTGTATAAACACCCCCCCCTCAACCTCGCAAAGCCTCCTCGACATATATTCGGGAAGCTGGTTCTGTGGCGTAATCGGATACCCGAAATAGCAGGTACAACCCGCCTGGACGGCGGCCTCTCCGACAACGGTGTTCCCCCTCATCAGCCTTTTGTTACTCTTTTGCTTCACGATACACCTCTATTGCCGCATCGGGACAAGACACCGCACAAAGCGCGCACCCTGTACATCCCGACTTTGATGAGGTCTCGCCCGATCCGTCGGGAGAACCATTGAATCTGGCGGGATATAATCCCTTGGAATTCAACTTATCGGAGATAACTATTAAATCCCTTGGACAGGCGACGATACAGTAGAGACAGCCCTTGCAAATTTCGGGATCAATTGAGATTTTACCTTTCAACTACCTTGACCTATTTTTTACTTCACATAAAACTATATTTTAATATAATATATGAAAAATTGTCAAGGAATTTTAATGACTTATGACTTTTACTAAATATTCTTCTTATTATGATTTTTTCAATTTTTTGCTTTCTAAAAAAAGCCAAATTATTAATACTATTATTTTGAAAAGGCTATAAAATAGGAAAATTTTTTACATGTTGCTTTTATTTTATTTTGAAATTATTATAAGAAAAAAAAGGAGGACTTATTTATATGATACAGAAATATAAGTCAATACTCGACCCGATCTTTTATCCTGAAACCGTCGCCATAATAGGCGCAAGCAACAGCTTTGCCAAATGGGGATCATTTATCATGGCACACATGATAGTAGGAGGTTATCAGGGTAAGATCATCCCCGTAAATCCGAAAGAGAAGCTCATATATGGTAGGAAGGTCTATAAAAACATCACCGATGTCCCCGGAAGGGTCGATCTCGCCCTTATCACAACACCAGCAAGCACGGTTTTTGATGTTGTCAAAGACTGCATAAAAAAGGGAGTGAAGGGACTCGTGGTCGTAACCTCCGGTTTTTCCGAGACCGACGCAAATGGAATAAAGATGGAAAGAGATCTTGTCAAATTGGTCGAGGATGCAAAAATCCCGATGATCGGGCCCAACACGATGGGGGTCATGTGCACCCAGAAGAGGTTGTTTTCGATAGGCGCCCCCCTCTATCCCCGCCGCGGGGATATATCATTCATCTCCCAGAGCGGAAACCTCGGAAACCAGATGCTCGAATGGGCACAGGAACACGATATCGGCATGGGGAAATTTGTTGGTTCGGGAAATGAATCCTCCCTTAAAAAAGAGAATTTTCTGACCTACCTCTCAAAGGACCCTGACACAAAGGTAATTCTGATATATCTTGAAGGGCTCGAAGATGGGGACGTCTTCCTCAATATAGCAAAAGAGACGTCAAAGAAAAAACCAATAATCGCCTTGAAGGGCGGCCGCACCGATGCCGGAAGCCACGCTGCCCTATCCCACACGGGATCGCTCGCAGTCAACAGCACCATTATATCCCACGTATTCAAGCAGGCCGGCGTAATCGAGGCCCTCACACCGACCGATATGCTCGACTTCTCCATGGCCCTCGATAACCTCCCCGTCCCTAAGGGGGACAGGGTTGCGGTCGTGACATTAGGCGGGGGCTGGGGTGTCGTCACATGCGACGCCATTATTGAACAGGGCCTTAAAGTGGCGAAGCTCGGAAGACGAGTCATCGAAAAGCTCGATAAAATACTCCCGCCTTTCTGGAGCCGCGGAAACCCTGTAGACCTCGTCGGGCAGATAAACCCCGATGCATATGTAAAATCCGTCGATGCGGTGACGACATCGGAAGACGTCGACGCCGTGATATGTCTCGGTATCGTGGGGGTCTCAAACATGGGGATACGCTCGTTTGCCGCATCGGCCACGGCGGCAGACCTTGAAAACAGGGGCTATGTCATCAGGCAGGCCAGAGATAAGCTCTACCACATCGAGAGGGATTTCCTCAACAAGGTAAACGAACTTATGAACGAATACAAAAAGCCCATAATAAACGTATCGCTTTATGCCGGTGGCAGAAGGGAGAGATACCAGTCAAAGACCGGATATTCGGAGGTGGTATATACGACGCCCGAAAAGGCGGTTCAGTCGCTTGCGGCTATGTATGATTATTACAAGTATCTGAAAGGGCACGGCGTTTTGGAGTAGCGGAGTAAAAAAATGGTGGAGATGATGGGATTCGAACCCACGACCTCGGCGTTGCGAACGCCGCGCTCTCCCAACTGAGCTACATCCCCACTCGAAAATATTTAGCATCAACTATTAACTTTGTCAATATTTTAAGACATACCTAAAACAAAAACAACCTCATAGATATTGAAAAAGATATCTTTGTTACACCCTCATCTTCTCGACGTCGCCTGTGATATTTCCCAGCTCAAACCAGAATCGGGACATTTCAATATTCACTCCGACAAATTTTGTCTGAATCAGCTCAAATACAATCCCACCGATCTTTGTCGTATCGAGGTAGGCATATTTCGTTACGCTTCCGCCTGCCTTTCCTTTGCTCTCCAGAAAACCCGACTGGAGGACGCCGATACCGAGTCTTTCGAGGATATCAACCTTCTTTTCGATACCGGTGACAAAAAAGCCGAGGTGATGAATACCCTCGCCGTGGCTCTTGAGATAATCAGAATGGATATTCCTATCTCCCTCTTTTGGACTTATCAGTTCAAACTGTATCTTCCCTGAAAAGGCGATGGCGATATCAAGGCCATAATGTACCTCTTCCCTTCCCCGAAATAGGTGCTTCTTGTTGGTGAAATCAGTACGAAACCACGGGCCTATATTGAATGTCCCAAAGTAGTATTTAATTGCCTCATCGAGATCGTTTACAATGATTCCTATCTGTTTAAATCTAGGTAGCCGAAGCGTTTTTATCAGCTTTTCACTTTTACCCTTATCCACCTTGTCCATACGACACCGAAAAAGATTTGTAAGTATATGAATTGTCTCTTAACGCACCCTCGTGCCGCTTATCGCCCCGCCTCCGGTGGATTCATTTCCAAATCCCCATTCTCCCGTAATCTGATCGGTTGCCTCATTGACGATGAGGTATCCATGACCACTCGCATTCTTTCCCTTCCACTGGAACTCGAGCTGACCTCCCCTTATCTCCCCGTCTATGTCGGAATATCCATGGGCGAAATTTCCGGCTCCATCGATTCGATAACCGACCTGATTGAGTTCCATTGTCCCGAGGTTTGTGTTCCAGATGCCTGAAAAATCAGGGCACAGGCCCGGAGCCTCAACTACCACCCCTCCCACTCTTGGGTGATCGGAACGATAGGCCACCCTGCCACACGAAATAAAGGTAAGGATGATAAGAAAACTTACTACAAATAGAAAATTTCTGTTTTTAAAACTCATTTTTGTTTCCTCCTGTTTAAAAATTAAACCAAAATTTCAAGTTTTTAAAATTAGCGATCCTTTTAGAGAAAATATAAATCTTCCCTAAGAAAAATACCACATTAGGTTTTATTTATCAACCCATAAGAATGATAAGAATTTTACTGATGTATAATTAGTTGCAATAAAGGAAGATAATTTCTAAAAAAATGCCATACTCGGAAAAACGTACTCAAATATCCACAAAGTTATTACTGGGCCGAGAAAGTTTCTTGATTTTAAAACACTACTTGAAGTATTTTTTTAATAAATTTAATGCAATAAGGAGTTAAATTAGCATCAAAAATTTTTTTTGTGTTAAAATAGCCCAAATACTTTATCATTTTTGTATTGATTATGGTTGAAGCTTATGAAAAATTCCGACAAGTCAAAGAAAGATTTAATAAAAGAGCTGGCTGAGTTACGTCAGCAAATTTCCGAAATGGAAGCGTCGAAGATTGAATGTATGAAGGTTGAAGAAGAACTGCGAAGCAATGAAGAGAAATGGCGTCTGCTTTACGAAAACCTCCCGGGCGGGAGTTTCGTAATCAACAGCCAGTATCTCATACAGGATGTTAATGATGTGCTCTGCAAAACGACCGGTTACAAGAGAGAAGAATTGATAGGTCAACTGTGTGACATTATTTGTCCAAAAGGTCCTCATAAATGTCCCATCTTTGATAATGACAAAGATAGAATCGATAATGATAAGACCGCCGTAAAGACAAAAGATGGGAGACTTGTCCCAATATTGAAGAGCGCAAGGAGGATTCCGTTACAGGAAGAAGAGTTGGTTGTTGAAAATTTCCAGGATATATCCGAGACCGTAAGAATTGAAAAGGAGTTAAAGGAAAGCGAGGGACTGTTACGTAACATATTGGCCGCATCTCCTGTTGGCATAGCGTACGCCAAAGAAAGGATAGTGGTTTGGGCGAATGAATCGATGGCAAAGATGTTTGGTTTTGAGGATGAAAAAGAATATCTCGGTAAAAGTACACATCATCTATACGTCTCAGATGAAGAATATCAACGTGTTGGAAAAATAATTTATGAAGGTATGATGACCGGAGATATAATTGAGACGGACACCAAATTCAGGCGAACAGATGGTTCTATCTTTGATGGACACGTGCGAGTAAGTATCATCGATCCATCAGATCCAATCAAGGGGATTATTGTAAACATCCTGGATATCACCCAGCGCAAAAAGATAGAGGAGGAATTGATTCGCCTGTCAAGCGCTATAAAGATATCAAACGACAGCGTCGTGATTACCGATCGAAGTGGAAAGATTATAGATGCCAATGAGAGCACTCTCAGAATTTGCAAAATAGATGACAAAAATGACTTAATTGGCAAAACCCCCTTGGACCTTACTCCACCTGAAGAAAGGAAAATGACTATTGGTACTATGAAAGAGATTCTGAAAAAGGGATACATTCAGAACAGGGAATTTAATATTTTTACAAAAGAAGGCGATAAAATTCCTATAGAAATGAGTGTTTCCTTGATGAAAGACAAAGACGGTGAACCAATAGGATTTGTAGCTATAAGTAGAGACATAACAGAGCGAAAACAGGCCGAAAAGAATTTACGGTTTTTAAGCTCAATTACTGAGCAGGTAACGGACTCTATTATTGTAACCGATACAGATTTTATTATCTCATACATAAATAGGGCGTGTGAGGAATTGTACGGTTATTCCAAGGATGAGATTATTGGCAAAACACCGGACATTCTGAATGCCGAGCTTATTGCTGACGAGATTCAAAAGAATATTTATCAGACGGTTTCTTCAGAAAAAATTTGGGAGGGTAATCTTTTAAACATAAGGAAAGATGGGAGAGTTTTTTTTGCGGAGTTAAAGATCTCTCCTCTTTATGATGGGAATGGTCATATAATATCATATATTGGTATTCAACGAGATATCACAAAACGTATTGCCACAGAGGAAGCCCTGCAGGAATCTGAGGCAAAATTTAGAAATCTATTTGAGTCATCAAAAGATGTAGTTTACCTTTCTTCAATAAATGGAAGATTTGTCGATATAAATCCTTCGGGAGAAGAGCTATTTGGATACACAAAAAATGAGCTTCTTGCAATTGATGTAAGGGATCTTTATAAAAACCCTGAGGAAAGGATCATATTTCAGAGGGAAATTGAAAGGAGTGGATACGTAAAAGACTACGAAGTAACTTTTAGAAGAAAGGATGGGACATACATCAACTGTCTTTTAACATCAACAGTAAGAAAAGACGAACACGGCAACATTTTGGGGTATCAGGGAATAATAGATGATATCACCGAACGCATTAAGGCAGAGGAAGCTCTGAAGTATAGTGAAGAAAGGTTCAAAGACATAGCTGAGAATGCAATGGAATGGATTTGGGAGGTTGATAAAAATGGGAAATATGTTTATTCGAGCCGCGTTGTAGAGAAAATTCTAGGATACAAACAGGAAGAAGTACTCGAAAAACACTTCTATGATTTTTTCCATCCTGAAGATCGAAAAGAGCTAAAAAATGCGGCACTCGAAGTTTTTGATAAGAAGCTTCCTTTTAAAGGATTCATAAACAAGAACACGCACAAGAATGGAAAGACTGTATGGCTATCGACAAGTGGTGTTCCAATAATCGACAATGAAGGAAACTTCATTGGTTACATAGGTGCAGATACAGACATCACAGAGCGCAAAAAGTCGGAGGAGTTGCTGAGGGAATCGGAGAAAAAATACAGAGAGTTGGTTGAGAATATCGACGATATTATATATGTTTTGGATAGTGAGGGTAAATTCAAATTTATCAACAAGACCCTTGAAAAGGCTCTTGGTTATAGTATAGATGAGATATTAAACAGGAATTTCAGAGATATTCAGAAGAATGCTCACTGGAGAAGATGTTGGAGTGTTCGAAATAGAATTTTATGATAATAACAATCAGATCAGAATAATAGAGAACAAGATGCAGCTCATTTGGGAAGGAGATAGGGTTGTAGAACTTAACGGTATAGCCAGAGATATCACCGAGCGAAAAAGGATGGAAGAGCAACTGCTCATCTCTCAAAAGATGGAGGCCATCGGCACACTGGCGGGTGGCATTGCCCATGACTTCAACAACATCCTTGCTATAATTTTGGGTTACTCATCATTCCTTAAAAGCAAATCAAAGAAAGGAGATTCCTTTTATGATGGTCTGGATACCATCGAAGAATCTGCAATCAGGGCGTCCAATCTAACATCACAATTACTTGCATATACCAGAAAAGCGAGGATGGAAGTAAAGCCAATAAATCTAAATCGAGTACTGCAAGAAGTATATAGTTTTATCTCGAAAACCTTTGATAAATCAATCAAGATAAGAATTATAACTGACAAGAATTTGAAGACCATTGAGGGCGATGAGTCTCAGATAAATCAGGTACTGATGAATATTGCCGTAAACGCACATGATTCAATGCCGAAGGGCGGGACCCTTACTATTAAAACATACATGGAAGAAGTTAAAAAGGAGATACTAAAGAGAGATTTCGATATCAAGCCAGACAACTACGTCTGTATTAAATTTACCGATACCGGAATCGGTATGGACGAAGAGACCGTCTCCCGTATATTCGAGCCATACTTTACAACGAGGGAAGAAAAGGGAGGTACGGGACTTGGCATGAGCGTAGCCTTTGGGATAGTAAAGGGACATAATGGATACATCGATGTTGAAAGCAGGCCCGATGAGGGGACTGAGATTACCGTCTATTTTCCCGCTTCCCAAAAAAAGGAAAAGACCTTGTATAAAGAAATAGGGGAAGTGAAAGGGGGCAATGAAACTATCTTGATAATTGATGATGAGAAGGAGATCCTCAATATGACAAAGAGTATCCTTGATGAATTGGGCTACACTACATATACCGCTGACTCGGGTAGAGAGGGGATCAAGATATTCAATGAAAATGATATAGATCTTATCATTCTCGATATAAAGATGCCTGATATGGGTGGCAAAGAAGTCCTCAAAAAGATTCTTGAAAATGACCTTGATGCCAAAGTTCTTCTGTCCAGCGGCTACAGCGAAGAAAATCAACACCACGATTTGCTCGAAATTGGTGCTAAGGATTTTATCGGAAAGCCGTTTGTATCAGATAAACTTCTTCTGAAGATAAGGGAGGTATTGGATTAGAGGTATCTGTTTT
>CAZDOD010000055.1:0-15677 GCA_964506935.1 uncultured Thermodesulfobacteriota bacterium
TCGGGATCCCCAACGGGAAGTATTTACGACATGGCGTCACTCGTGACCCAGTTCGGTCCGAAGCGTCTTCCAATGAAGACCCCCATAGAGGACCTCTACCAACCGAAATTCTCCCACTCGATATACGGGACCATGATGAACGGGATACAGGTTATTGATCTAATACTCGATAGGGCGTTCAACGATGGAAACTCCCTATTTAATCCTAGGAAATGATAGCGGCAGGTCTTTTTCGATAGTTAGTAAAATGAAGGGGGTAAAAAAGCTCTCTTCATTCCTCAACTAAAATATAGTTTTAACTTCTTTTCGGGAGGGCCAATTTTCAGAAGGAAAGGGCCATCCCCAGAAAGTTTTGAGCTCCCCTTTTTTGACTTGTATGAAGGCAAAAACCGATACGGAACTCCAAATAAAATTGCTTGACGTCGGTGGGGGCTTATATTATCCTATTAACAATATATAACAATAATATTTTGGAAGCATTAGTATGAAAAAGATTTTATACATCCTCTACCAGCCGTATAAATATCTTGTTTTCTTACCCCTCTTTATACTCTCAACGGTCTTTTTCGGGACCATCGGTATATTGCTGGCCTCTGTTTGTAATCCGAGGATTGCAAGTAGAATCTGCGCGGTGGGATACTCGCGATTAAACTGCTATCTCACGCCTGTCTTTGTCAAAGTAATTGGAAAGGAATATGTTAATAAGAGACAGTCATATGTGGTTGTTTCAAACCACCAGAGCCACTTTGACCCGCTTGTCCTGTGCGGATGGTCGGGGATAGATTTGAGGTGGGTAATGAAGCAGGAGCTGAGAAAAATCCCCATCTTCGGGTATGCCTGCAAGATGGGGGAATTCATCTACGTCGACCGCTCAAACAGGGAGGCCGCAATAGCCTCAATCAGGGCCGCAAAGGAAAAAATCACTAAAGGCACATCGGTGATGTTTTTCGTAGAGGGGACAAGGAGCCTGACGGGGAAATTGGGCGAATTCAAAAAAGGCGCATTCAAGATGGCCCAGGATCTCAATATTCCGATACTTCCGGTATCCATTGTCAACACCGGAAAGATACTGAAGGCCAAGACGCTAAAACTCTTCCCGGGCCGAGCGAAAATGGTATTCCATAAGCCCATCGAGATAATCAAAAACGGCCAGGACAAGATTGATGCAATCATGTCGGAAGTGAAAAAGACCATACAAAGGGGTATCGATGAGTACGCATTTTAGTCCGGAACCCTCGACCTATCATAAAAATCTTTTTTAGACTATTTGAAGTTGTATTGAATTTTGATCATCAGTCGCCTACTCTCGGCTCGGAGCCCGAACCGTCGACAAGAGTTCCACTCCTTATCACAATGTCAAAGGCCTTTGAGTTTTTGGAGACCATAATCTCCCTGTTTCAAATCATCTCATCTGTTTAAAAAACAATCGCAGGATACCCGGATTGATAAATAACCCGAATTCTACGAATCGTAATACTGCATTGTGGCGTTCGGGACGACGGCCACCCTTGTATTTGGTCCGAAGGATTCTTTCAGGATATTTAGGGCCTCTTCCCAGCTTTTTGTCCGCCTTATCAACTCGGGATTGGAAACCCAGTCCACAAAGGTTCTATCAAAGTAGGGGGCGACGAGGATCACATTGAGCGTGGGAGGCACAACACCGACGGGATAATTACGACCGCCGTAGTCCCTCCCGAAGCTCCGAAGTAGATAGTGGGTTACCTGACCCTCGGGGGCGTTTGCGATGATCACCACGGTGCCCGAAAAGTTTTCGAGCGCCAGGGCACCGCAGAGAATGGCGATCGGCATCTCGTTCGCCTTGGCGAAGGCGTTAGTGACAACGATATCCTTGTTTCTGGGCCTGGGGTCTGTGGCGTAGACGTCTTTGGCGAGCTTTATCGCCTCTTTATGCTCTTCGATGAAATCTCCGGCGAAGACGGCGGTGGTCGCCCCCCTGTCGTTTACGATTACGTCTATCTTGAAATCTAGCCCCGCCATTCTCGCCGCCTCCTCGATGTCGAAGCGGAGGACGTTGTTGTCGAAGTTTCCGAGGCCTGTGGTCTCGGGGGCCTGGGCATTTACCTCTATGTGGTAGTGGGAAGAGCTGTCATAGTGTGAGACACCGGGGAGGATTATCTTTCCGCCCCCGGAGAATCCCACGTTCGGATGGGCCGTAACACAGCCAATCCCTACCTTGATGTCGGCCTTCATTACTTCCCGGTTGACCCAAAGCTTTGTGCCCCTTGAGGTCTCGCCCACGAACTCGCAGTTCTCATAGGCGTTGTGGTTGAAGACGCGAAATTTCTCGAGGATCTCGGTGCCCAGTTTCTTTCTGAACTCGTGGCTGGTGTGGGCGCCGTGATTCCCAAGGGCGCAGACAAACGTTATATCATCCTCGTCTATACCACCCGCCACAAGCTCCCTGATTACAACGGGTGCTAGTTCGTATATCCTCGTTGGGCGGGTGATGTCATCAAAAATTATGACGGCGCTCTTTTTTCCCTTTGCTAGATCTTTCAATCTCGGCGACCCGATCGGATTTAATATCGCTTTTTCCATCTCGCTTATCGTGAGGGGTTTGCGTCCGGCGCCCCTCATGGGGCATAGTTCGACGTTCCAGTCGTCCGGGAAATCTATTTCGAGCGTGGTATTCCCATACCAGATCAACTCAGGTAGACCTACTTTCATATCGATGTTCCTCCCTTATCTGCATGATAAATATTCAATGGTAATTATCCTGAATTGGAAGACGTTTCAATATATCATGTGGGATGTTATTTTCCAATCTCAAATTATGTTTCGAGCAAAAAACGGTTGGTATTTTCACTCATTTGACGAGCTGCTTTTATATCCTTTGATGATTGATACTGTGGTTGGGGGAAGGATTTTTTAATGCGAGTAGTTTAAAGGGAATTTCACGATTCTCTCTTGAGGAAACCTATTGTGGTTTTACTTATAGAGCCTTTGAATATTCCCGATGTCAAATTTCATCAATGTCTCCACAACCCTTGGGTCGTATCTCGTCCCTGAGAGGCTATTTATCTCCGACAGGGCGGCAGACAACGACATGGCCGGCCGGTAAGGTCTCTCGCTCAACATGGCGTCGAGGGAATCCGCTACACTGATGATCCTCGCCCCCGGCGATATCCCCTCTCCTGATAGCCCCTTAGGGTAGCCCTTGCCGTCCCAGCTCTCGTGATGATGCAGGATAATTTCAACAATCGGATTCAAGTCGGTTACTTTGCTTACAATATCGGCACCTACTTTTGGGTGGCGTTTGATTTCATCCATCTCTTCGGGTGTCAATTTCCCCGGTTTCAAGAGTATTGAATCCCTTATGCCTATCTTGCCTATGTCGTGCAGGTGCCCTGCGATGTGGATCCACAGGACGAAATCCTCTTTATATCCCATCTCACGCGCCAATATCTCGCTTATCTCGGCGACGCGATAGCTATGAAGGGCGGTATACGGGTCTCTGGCGTCTACGGTCTTCGTGAGCGCATCAACGAACTCATGGAACAGGCCTCTTAAGACGAGGCTGCTCTCCTTTTGGCTTTTGCTATTCTCCTGTGTCATATAAATCCATCTCTTTTTTACTCGAAGAAATTTTTAAAGAATCAGGGAAGACGAACGTGGTTACCTTATACTGTTTTTGTATAGTTTTGTCAAAATTTTTTATTCAGATTTAGCTATTTATATGGAATGGCTCTAAATTGGCAAGAGTTTTCAAAGATATGTGGATTAAACTTATAAATATAAAAGTTATGATAAGAGGTAATCTTCATACGAGGTTTTAATTTTCTTTAAGACCGGAAAAGTTAAAATTAGAAGCTAATTTTTTGAATTAAAGGCAAGGAAAGTTATTTTATTCGACCAGGCCCAATATTTTTTGGGGACCCAAAGCCATTGGAAAAGGGGGGATTTGTGATAGTAAAGGGATTGGCTTTTAGATAATCTGTAGTGAGGATTCCATATTGCAGATTGCATATAGGAGTAATTAGAGGTACTTTCGACTATTTCGTGGCCTCTACGTCATCGATGACCATTGTGCCCGCCGCCAGATCCCCAACCCTGAGGCCGTTTATGTCCACGATGACGTAATAGGCCTCAAAGATGATGACCAAAAGGCCAAGTGTAAAAATAAGTACCCATCCTAGATATGGCACGATTGAAAATAGCATTATAATTCCGAAGAGTGCGTTTCTTATCATCGACTGCTTGAAGGTTATCCCGCCTCCGGTATCGATATTTACCACCCTAAGCCCGATTATCCGCTTTCCGAGGCTCCTGCCCCCGAATAGTCCGTCGGCTATAATGAGGTAAGTGACTCCCATCAATATACCCACAGGAGAAAGAATAAGATAAAAAGCCGAGGCGATTAGTCCATCGATGAACTTGGCCAGAAAACGGTGTGTCAGATCAGCCTTCTTTTGTTTGTTTGGCATTGTTATTTTCCCTGATAAATAGGATAAACGCCATTGCTGGCCTCCTTGAGGCCTCCCGCATGGCAAACTTTATGTCGTCCAGAGTCCATCCCTGTGATATATATTCGTTGAGTATCCGCTCTATACTTTCATCCGTCACGTAAAACGTCTCGACCACCTTGTATTCCAGCATGATGACTTCTCCGAATCTATATCGCAGCGAAATCCTGGGCCGTAAGATTCATTAGGGTCCATCTACCCCATGCCGCCCTCCTCTCTCTTCAATATCTTATGGGTCGAAAACGGCCCTGATCTTATAGGTCTTCAAAGATGGGAAAAGGGATATTTCATCTACCTTCGTCTTTTCTTTGATCTTGGCTAGTGTGTCATCAATCTCTTTGTTGCTTTTCCCCCACAGCGTAAACCAGACGTTGTATCGGCCATCTCTGAGGTAGTTGTGGGTGACCCTCCTTTTTGAATTTACCGCTTCGGCGAATGAGTCAATTTTTTCTTTCGGGACCTTTGCGGCGCAGAGGGTCGTGACGATCCCGAGGGCCGCGGCGTCAAGCACGGCACCTATTCGCCGAATTACGCCTGTGTCTTTGAGCGTCGTAACTCGCCGTAGTAGCTCTTGGCGCGATAGGCCGAGATCGTCGGCCAGATCATCATATGGCCTTTCAGACAGCGGGAAACCATCCTGGATGGCCTTGAGTATGTCTTTATCTATATTATCCAATAGCCTCCTTCTCCACCCGATTTGACGGATAAACTTCCCTATCTACTATACTAAATAATAAGAAACCCTTTTGTCAATGGAAAAGGGTCGGTCACATAGGCGATTACGAAAAGAGATCTCGATAGAAAAATGTTTTATTTTGACTTCAACTCAGCCTTATCCTTCTCGGCCCTGACCTTCACTATTCGATTTTTCTCGACGTCCACCACGGTAAACTTGTATCCATCCTGATGAATTACCTCGCCTCCGCTGGGGATGGATTGGAGATGGGATAGGATGAGTCCGGCGATTGTCTCGAAATCGTCGGAGTTTGTAAGATTGAAGCCGTGGAGGTTTATGAGATCTCTGATAGAGATAGAGCCGTCGATGATAATGGTGCCGTCCTTATACTTTTTAACAATCTCGTCCGATCCGCTGTCATGCTCGTCTTCTATCTCGCCCACAATTTCCTCCAAGAGGTCCTCCATCGTGACGATTCCCGAGACATCTCCATATTCGTCCACCACAATAGAGAGCTGGATCCTTTTCTTCTGCATCTCTCTTAAAAGGTCGCTTACGAGTTTTGATTCCGGAACGAAATGGGGCGGATGGATAATATCTTTTATTTTAAAGGGCTTTCTATCTATCAGTACTTTCAAGACGTCTTTGCTGTTTAAGATGCCTATAACGTTATCGAGATTTTCCTTATAAACGGGGTATCGTGTCAGACCCTTGCCGGTTATAAAATCGAGGATGGCATTTTTCTTCCACCTAATGTCAATCGCCTGAATTTTCGGGTGGGGAACCATGACATCCTTTACAAAGCTGTCAGCGAAGTCGAAAATCGAGTGAATGAGCTCATGCTCGGTCTCGGCCAAAACCCCCTTTTCCTCCCCCTCTTTGAGGATAAGGCGTATTTCCTCCTCAGTCATAAAAGACGACGAATCGTATGTTTTGGACAACCCGAAAATTTTGAGGATGAGATGATTCGAGGCCGTAAGGACCTTGACTAGAGGGAGGGCCAGCTTCGAGATAAATATTATCGGCCCTGATACGAAGAGGGCTATTTTCTCCGAGAATCTTATGCCCAGTGATTTTGGAACCAATTCTCCCAGCACCAGCGTGAAATATGAGATGAAAACAACCACGATGAAGATGGAAATAAGCTGGGCCGCATTCGATATGACGGCCAGCGGAATCTTTGACAGGATGGGTGTCAAAACCTGAATGGCCGCGGCGCCACCGACAGCCGACGCCAGAGAACCGATCACGGTGATGCCTATCTGTATGGTGGAGAGGAGCTTATCGGGGTCTTCCTTTAATGAGAGGAGTTTTTTCGCAGAAGGCTTTTTTTCGTTCACTAGGGTCTTTATACGGCTTCTCCTCGAGGTCAGGATAGCAATCTCTGAGCCCGCAAAAAAACCGTTTGCAATAATCAGAAAGAAGATCAACAAGACCTGTAGTATAAAGGTTTCCACTTCCATGCTCTATATACCTTCGTTAAAAAGGGTGTGATAAGATGTACTAAAGCTCTTTTTTTCTAGTGAATAAAAAATCCGGGATTTTACATACATGGCGGGATCTTGGTCTGGCCTAGGATCATCCCCCTTTTCTCGATTGTCATCCATAACTCTAAAGCGTCAAAACCTACCCTTTTTATAAAGGATGTGTGAAGCAGTAAAACAAAATTATCCTTTGACTTTTATTAAAAATTCCTTTCACCCTAAAACTTTGACCCCCTCCCCTTCGATTTATGCAGGTAAAAGTCTCTCTTTTATGCCCTACATATTCTATATGTCAGATCTCGTAAAGGAAGTCTTTATTATATCCTCATGGGGTTTGGGTGTATCCTTCGCATCGGCCGCCGATTTTACTTCATGTTTCTCGGGAACGCCGGCCAGAACCGCCCTGTTGAAGGCCCACCGCTTGATCCTCTTTATATCTTCTTTCATGGTAGTTGACAGGGGTACCATTCGGGCGATCGCCCTCATCAGATCGTCCGGGGTGAGGGGCCTTTTCTTGTTGAATGCGTCGAAGAGTGCCGAGATGACGCATTGTTCGATCTCGGCGCCATTGTACCCCTCCGTGGCCTTTGCTAAGTCCCTGATGTTGAATTTATCGGTATTCTGGTTCCTCTTTTTGAGATGGACTGAGAATATCTGCATCCTCTCGGAAACTCCCGGAAGGTCTACGAAGAATATCTCATCAAAACGCCCCTTTCGGAGTATCTCCGGGGGTAGCATATCTATTTCGTTGGCGGTTGCGGCGATGAATACGAATCCCTCCTTTTCCTGCATCCACGTGAGAAACATGGCGAAGATACGCCCCACGATGAGATCACGCGCCGCGCCGCTGTATGATCCTATTCCCTTTTCTATCTCGTCGACCCACAGGACACACGGGGCCATCGCCTCTACGGTCTTGAGGGCGGCGTGGAGTGTCTCCTCCGGCGAGCCCATGGCGCCGCTGTAGACACGGTTCATATCGAGGCGGATCAGCGGCAGGTTCCAATAGGACGATACAGCCTGAACCGTAACACTCTTTCCGCATCCCGAAATTCCCGTCATAAGGACACCCTTCGGGGGAGTTAGCCCGTATTTCTTGGCGTCGGGGGAGAGGCTTTTGGTCCTGACTTTCAACCACTCCTTCAGGTTCTCAAGGCCGCCTATCTGGTCTATCGAGGGTTTTTCGGCGATGAATTCTAATATCCCGGTCTTTCTTATGAGCTGCTGTTTTTCTTCGAGCACAAATTTCAAGGCGGAGATGTCCAAAACCTGCCTCCCCAACATCGCCTTGGTGAAGGCGTTTTTCGCCTCGTCGTATGTGAGGCCCATAACACCCTGTATAAGGGCGTTCTTCTGGTCTTCGTCGAGGTTGACCTTCATACCTCTGCTTTTCGCAAATGAGCTTACGATGGAATCAAAAAGGGCCGTGATCTCTTCGACATTGGGAAGCTCGAGATCAATTACGGCCATCTCTTTATTGAGCTCAAAGGGCATGGAGAGGACGGGCGCAACTAGAAAGATCGTCTTGTATGAGTTTCCGAGGGCGTAATAAGCGTCTCTGAGCTTTCTTGTAAGGAGCGGGTTATCCTCGAGGTCGCGGTGGAGGTCTTTGAATAGAAACAGGGCGTTTTCCTCCATCGCCATGACCTTATCGAGGGCAAGAATGGGATCTTTCGTCTCAGGGGATGCCTTCCCGTCAAGGGAAAGCCCCGTGGTGCTCTCCCAAGTGAGGAACTTGACCGGTGAGGAGAACATCGTCTTTGCGATCTTCTCGAGCGTCCGCTGGAGCCTGTCCTCCTCCCACGTCACCACATATATCAGAGACTGCTTCGCCGAGATGAGGCGCCTGATGTTGTCGATACTCCTTCCCTTTTCTCTCGTAACCTCCATACCCTATCTCCCAGGATTCCTTAAATTGATTACTTAAAGTAGGACGTAATCGTCCGTGATATTTCACAATTAACTATGATAATCTCATAAAAAAGTGTGTATTGTCAAGCATCTTGTCGCGGTCTCGATTAGGGCAAATTTTCGTTATAAATCGAAGACTCCCCGAACATTTTCAGGTTTTTTGATTTTTCTTTATAGGGAGAAATGGGTCTTGATGTGGGCTGAACAGATTTTAGGTAGTTAATATTTCGATTTCTCAAAGACAAATCCTGTTTTAGTGCTAAGCAGGATTAGTCATATACTATAGCTGTTAAAAGATTTTGAGATTATCTTACAGACCTTTTTGCTGATTAACCTTTTTCCTCCGCCCCGTTTCAGTTCTGAATTCCGGGGGCCTCTAGAATCATCTTCATGTTCCTCTTTGCCGTCTCGATATCGGACTGGTATTTCAGGATGAAATTAAGTGTCGATTCGACGGTCTTGGCGTCGAGCGATTTGATGTTGAGGAGGATGAGCGCCTTTGCCCAGTCGAGGGCCTCGGATATCGACGGGACCTTTTTCAGGTCAAGCTCGCGTACGGCGCGCACGGTCCTCACGACCTGATCGGCCAGCTGGTCGTTTATCCCTGAGACCTTGAGCCTTATGATCTCCTCCTCCAGCTCCTTTGAGGGAAAATCCATATAGAGGTGGAGGCACCTCCTCTTGAGGGCGTCGGACATATCTCTTGTGTTGTTGCTGGTGAGGACGACCTGAGGAATGTGCTTTGCATTTATGGTTCCGATCTCGGGTATGCTCACCTGAAAGTCGGAGAGGATTTCAAGCAGGAAGGCCTCAAACTCGGGGTCGGCCTTGTCTATCTCGTCGATGAGGAGCAATACCTGTGACTCGCTCATGATCGATTTCAAAAGGGGGCGGGGGAGGATGAACTTCGTCGAGAAGAATGCGTCCTCTTCGGTTCCGATTCGCTCGACGGCATCGGATAAGGTCTTTGTGCCCGAGAGGACCTCGCCTATCTTATCCTTTAATATCTGTGTGTATAGGAGCTGTTTTGCATACTCCCACTCATAGAGGGCTTTTGCCTCGTCGAGCCCCTCGTAGCACTGGAGCCTGATGAGCTGTATATTTTGCGATTTCGCCATGACTTTGCCCAGCTCGGTCTTCCCCACTCCGGCCGGGCCCTCGACCAGAATCGGCTTATTCATCATGACTGATAGATATACGACCGTTGCCACGTCCTGATCGATGATGTAGAGATCCTTCTTAAAACTTTTGATTACATCTTTGATGGATTCAAACATTTTCCCTCCATGCCTCCTTGTCGGAGGCTTTATATATGAGACCACTAAATTGACATTTATCCTATATTTATTAATATCACCATGTGGGATTTCAGTCAAGGGAAATCGGGCAATTTAAGTTTTGGAAATCCCAAATCTTGAAAGTTTTGATATCTGGATTAAAAAAGGTCTTTTTGGGAGTGAAAATTCAAATCTTCCAGCGCGGGTTTGTCCATGCCCACTGGTCGGGGTATTTTCTGATATAGTCGCTGATGACATTGTTTGCGGCCTCGGTTAGGTTGTAGATATCCTGTTCGATCTTTCCCGTCCTTTCGACATCTATCGCAGGCAGGATTTCGATGATGTGATTTCGGCCTTTTCTTTTTGTCACAAACATCGGGATTAGGGGAGCGCCCGTCCTCAGCGACAGGACGGCAGGACCCGGTGTTGTAAGGGCGGGTTTCCCGAAGAATGGGACTAATATCCCGTCTTTTTTCTTCCTCTCGTCCGCTATTAAATAGACGATCTGATTCTGTCTTAGCGCCCTCAAGATATCTTTTGTGGCTCGGATTTCGGTTTTGGCATCGATATATCTCACTCCAATGAGATTCTGCCACTTTTTGTATTTATTTTTTAACATCTCATTTTTCGGGTCCTTTAGGACGACCATAAAAGGAAGTTCCGACATCGTTAGCCTTATGGTCATCAGGATGAAATTTCCCATGTGTGCCCCCAGAGCGATAACCCCCTTCCCTTTCTTGAGGGCCTCTTTTAGGTGCTCGATATTTGAAATCTCCACATCCCTTGTGATTTTATATTGGTTTTTTGGATGTATGTAATATAGGGTATCTCCGTATAACCTGAAGAGATTCTTGAGAGCTCTTTTTGCGATGCGTTTCTTATCCCTTTTTTTGAGCTCATCTTCGAAGGCGATGTCGAGGTTTTTTAAAAGGGGCTTTTGAAGTCTGAAGATATATGCGCCGATGGGATATGCGATGTAAAAAAGGGTGTCCATAAAGAGCTGTGTTGCGGCCAGGGGTATTTTGGGGATTATAAACTCGGTCAGTGATATGGTTGCACCGCCGAATGCATATCGGAGCTTTTTAAAGGGGATCTTCATTTCTTCTAATCTTGAATAAGAAAGGTAAAATGTTAATATCTAAAGGTCGTTAAGTCAAGGGTTTCTTTTTTGATATTAAATCTTTTTGTAGGAAAATTTTGTGCAGCCTTATCTTGAAGATAGAGCTGGGAGGATAAATAAAAAATCCATTAATGCAGTAACTATCGGTCTAAGGAAATCGCAATCCGGGAGGGATCTTTTGCCCTTTACAATCTCCAACGTGGATTTATCCAGAACCACTGGTCGGGATATTTTTTGATGTAGTCACAGATGGCGTCGTTGACCTCATTTGTGATCTTGTAGATGTCGCTTTCGGAGTCTTCTGTCCTTTTGTTTTCGAGGGGCGGGAGGATATCTATTACAAGTCCGTTTTTGTGATTGATAAAGATCGGGATTATCGGCGCACCTGTATTTAGTGATAGCATGGCGGGGCCCTGAGCGGTGAGTGCGGGTTTTCCGAAGAAGGGTACCAAAATCCCGTTTCTCTTCTTCCTCTCGTCGGAAATCAGGTAAACTATCTGATTTTTTTCTATGGCGGCGACCATCTTTTCCCTCGCCAGATCCCCTTCGTCTATATCTATGTATGTCACCCCGCTCTTTTGCCACCATTCTTGATATTTTTTCTTGAGCATTTTATTTTTTGGTGTCTTGGTGGGGACTATAAAGGGGAGGTCGGATTGTGAGAGTCTCACGGTCAGAAGGAGGAAGTCGACCATATGCGCTCCCAGTCCGATGACGCCTTTTCCCAGACTTAGCGCCTGTTCGATATGCTCCATGCCGGAGATTTCGATGTCCCTCCCCAGCTTCTCGTGGTTTTTCGGGTGGCCGTAATATACGATGTCAAAGGGCATCCTGAAGATGTTTCTGACCGACTCCCGTGCTATCCGCCTAATCTCTCTTTTGCTGAGTTTTTCGTCGAAGGCAATCTTTAAATTCCCAAAAACAATTTTTCTGTAAGAGGGGATGCGGGAGAGTATCGGATACGCAACAAAGAACAGGACGTCGGAGAAAAGGTGTATCAGAAATAGGGGGGTTCTCGGGAGTAAGAACTCCACCACGGTAAAAACTACACCACCAACGGCATAGCGCGCTTTTTTGAATGGTAACTTCATATTGTTATTTAGTTCTATTTAAATTTTAATAGTAAACATTGAATAATACTATTTGGTTAAGCATAAGTCAATTGTTTTTTTGATTTTTTAGGTGGGTTGATAAGGATTTATCGAGAGTAATTTACTAAATTGCCGATGGATTTTTTATGGCACGGATGAAGAAGCAATTATTTTATAAATAATTCCTATGGTCGATGATAGTGGGAGTTTTAAAGCAAAATTGGGACCGGTTCTTAATAAACGAGGGGAAACTCAGTCGAGGAGCCTCTTTTCCCCCGCTATCTTTTTGATGTCGGTGATGTCTTGGGATACCTCGAGGCAGCCCATGTACCCGCCGCCTTCATCACGGACGGGGAAATAGCGGATGAGGATTAACCTGCCGCCGATTTCGATCCAAAATTCGGCAAAATCTCTTTTTCCGGCTCTGAAATCTTCGAGGATCTGATTTACGGGATCAAGGCTTTTTTTCGGGTGGCAATTCTGGACCTTTTTGCCGATGACACCTCTAGCTCGAGTAAAGACCCTGTCTTTTATTCGATTGAAAAAACATACCTCATTGTTTTCGCCGACGAAGGTAATATCAACCGGGAGCGCATTTAAAACTGCATCGATTTCTTTTATGTTGAGGTCTCCTGTCTCAAGAGATATCTTTTTGTTTTTATCTATATTGTCCATTCTAATCCCCTTAAAATATTTTGTAGCAAAAAAGGTGGCTGTATCTAATACTAAAAGACTTCAGTCCTTTCCTTTTTCTGTCGGGTTAATCTCGTCCGATTTCGGCCCTTTTGATTTACCTTCACTGAGGTAATCATAAAATCTCTGGGTGGAATAGGCGAAATCTATATCATCTCGTCTGCTGAATTGGTCAAGTATGTCCTCCCAGATACCCTGTTCGCTTCCACGTCGATTTTTAGGCTCGCACAGATACCGTATTGTCAATAACACGCCACTTTCCTTGACACTGGTATAGACGGTAGGTGTCAGTTTGGTGTAGTAAATGAGAAACTTCTTCGCAGCGGCCTTCACCCTCCTTTCGGCAGATTCACTTAGGTGTTGGGCATGTTTATTTGCGATCTTCAAAAGAATCCCCTTTGCCTTTTTCCAATTGCTTTCAAATGTAATCAATATCGGAACTTCGTTCCATATATATTGAAAGCCCTTGCTGTAATTAGCCTGTATTTCGGTAAACACTTTACCATTGGGGATGTGAATAACTCTCCCTGTGCTCTGATCCGCATCGACCCAGTTTCCGATCTCCATTAGTGTGAATTGGAATATCCTGATATCAATGACGTCTCCTTTATATTCTCCAATCTGGATGCGATCCCCCACTTCTAAGGGGCGGCGCCAGATGATAAAGATCCAACCGGCGAAGTTCACAACGGGATCACGGAGCGCAATGACAAGACCTGCGGAAACTATTCCTAAAAATGTCGCGATGGTTCTAAATATCTCAAACCAGACTAATCCTACAAAGAGTATGGCAACTACAAATGCAATATATGTCGAAGACTTTCTCCATTGGTATCTGGTCCGGACATTCTTGGTTTTTCTAAAGGCGATTCTCAAGATGAATAACCTGATCAGCCAGATCAATAAAATAGAGATGACTGAAACGAAAAAATTTATCAAAAGCTCGGGATCTACCAGAGTCATTTTATTGATCCATTCTATCGTTTCTTTGAAATAATTCATGGTTAAATTTTTCAGGTGTGATATCTGACAGTTAGAAAAAACGGCCGAATGGTATTGGTGATATCTCAAGTATATACTACCGCTATTATTCGTTAGAGTCAATGGATTTGACCATAATTATTGTTTCAACAAGATAGTAAAAAGCTCTCAAATTCACAAAAAAGGTATTTAAGCTGAACTTTCTAAGCTATATAATTTAAATTGATCTCGGAATTCAGAAATAGAACTTGAAAAGCATCTATGGGTCTTGTTTAATTTCTAATTGTTGTGATAGAATTAAAGACAGATTTTTTAGGGAGTTTTTCTAATGTTGGAAATTGCCTTAGTCCCGGCTCTTATCTGTCTCGCAAGGATTTGTGATGTGACCTTGGGGACAATAAGAATAATCTACATCAATAAAGGTATGAGACTTTTATCTTCCATTATCGGTTTTTTTGAGATCTCAATATGGCTCTTCGCCTTGGGACAGATAATGAGTAACCTCACAAACCTCGTCAACTACTTCGCCTACGCATTGGGATTTTCGGTTGGTATTTTTGTTGGTATGATCATTGAGGGGAAAATATCCCTAGGGATTCTGATGCTTCGCATAGTTACAAATAAGGACGCCGCCCAGTTGATCAACTATCTGAAATCCGAGGGTTTCGGCGTCACCACGGTCGACGCCCAGGGACTATACGGGCCGGTCAATGTGATATTTACCATTATCCAGAGAAAGGAGCTCTCAAAGGTCTCTGGGATCATTAAAGAATACAATCCGAATGCGGTCTATTCGGTCGAAGATATAAGATATGTAAGTCAGGACCCATTCCCTCTAAAAGAAATAGTCAAAAAAGACTTTTTCAACATATTCCAGGTATTCAGAAAGGGGAAATAAGGCCAGTACTAAAAAAACATGATCTTTTAATATGGGATTTTTTATTTTCTCAAATATCCCTTAAGCTCCCAAAAATCCCCCTTTTTTTTGTGTGCCAGTATATAAATCCCCCCATCATCCCCCTTTACCTTGAAGATTTCTTCGTCAGGATTGTAGTATCTATCAACGACCTCAAGGACCTTATACTCCGCCTTGCCCAGAAAGAAGGACACGGGGCGCTCATCCGCCTTATATCCGCTGTATGTCGTGACCTTGACCTTCATAATTTATTATATCCCCAAAAAATATGGGGGGTCAAGGCTTCGGAAATCCATGTTTTTTTGGGGAATTTTTGGTGGAGATGAGACGTTAAATCTGTTAACATAAAGGAAATTTCGGGGCAAAAATGAAGATACCGGAAGACATCAGACTCCTTCTTATCGTAATCCTGACCATGGGTATTGTGGCGGGCGTTGCTGTCTTGGCCGTCCTCATAAGCCCCGTAATCGGCCGTTATCCCCACGAAACCGTAAGGATCATGATCGCCGTACTTCTGACCTTCGTAACGTTGAAATTCTTCCTCTATATAACCGAAGCGGTTCTTGTTGTCATGGGACGAGGGAAGGACAGAAAGCCCTCGCCGATAAAATCGGCCCACCCGATCTTCAGGACATCAATCATCATCCTGATCACTATTTTGGCCTTCGCTGGATATTACTTCCTGATAGATTACTTCAAAAATATCTTTTGATTGGAATCGGGCCCGATCTTTATAGAATCCAAAAAAACTCCCAAAAAGACAAAGAGTCATTCCCATCGCTTCTATTAATCCCTTGACCGCTGTCTCTTTAAAATAATCATGACCTTAATCTCTTTGAAATTCGTTTTTTTCTTGACAATATTTTGCCCCAATGCTATATAACACAAAGAACTCTGTGATACAAAGTAACTTTTACGATTCTATGATGCTTTAGGTTCAGGAATGCACTAAAGACGGGGAATTTGGGTGGAAGAAAAAAGGCGAAGATCGAAAAGGGGAAATGGAAGGGAAAGGATTTTTGTTCTCCATCACTCAGGATCCGG
>CAZDOD010000056.1:0-15658 GCA_964506935.1 uncultured Thermodesulfobacteriota bacterium
CTGCCGATAAAGGCGATATCGGAGGCCCATTTCCTTTCTTTTGTAGGGGTGATGGTGTGGTCCTCGTCGTCACAGCCCTGCATGCAGAAGATGGGATCTTTGATCCCTTTTGTCTTGAGTTGGGGGATCTGGGCCTTATTGGTTATAAAGAGATGATCAACCAGTTGGGCGTAACGTATGAGCTTATCTTCGTTGGGAACTTGCATATCGACATAGAAAATTGCCGTTTTAGAAAAAGATGTGATTTTTTCCAAAACGCTATAAGGTAAATCCATAGAATAAATGAGAACCAGGTCGGGATTTTCTTTTGCGATCTTGTTTTGGATAATTTTCGTGTAATCGGTCCAGAAATATCTCCTTCTGATTTTGGGTGTATTGATAAAGGCGGCTTTTTTTACACGCCTTTTGAGGGCTTTTAGCATGAATTTTGTATTTCCGGTCCTCTTTTTGCTTTTACCGCAAAAAATGACGTTGTCTATCTTCATATCTATATTTCTAAATTTCTATTCTTACGTATTATTTTAAATTAGTTTACCTTATAATCATAAACTACATTTTTGTTTTGTCAATTCAAATTTTTAAGTTTAAAAGCTAGACTAAAGGAACTTTGCTTTTTTTTATCTATCCGATCGCCAAATTTTTATGATAATCTATTATCCAAAAAAGTATGGATTTTTTTGGGGTGTATGTTTATGATGCTCTCATTCTATCGAGGTTAATTTGTTGTTTTATCTGTCTATGCTGATCACGGAAACTTTTTAATAATAAGCGGATAGTCGACAAGGCGGTTTTTTATGTCTTTTCAAAAATCTCCTGAGTATATTATGCCGGTCTTTATTGTTGGGACCCAGCGGTCGGGAACCTCGTTGCTTCAATCCTTGATAGATTCCAACAGCGAGATCTATTTCCCCAGATTTGAGATGAAACTTTTTGTTCGTTTTTATCATCGACTGAAAGACTATGAGCCTTTTTCTGAAGCAAACCTTCAGAGATTTCTTTACGATTATGGGAAATACAGGATACGAAAGGCTGGTTCTATCGATAATTCTAGATTACTAAGACTTATTGATAAAGAAAAAGTCTCTTGGGCGCGAATATATGATGAGATAATGTCACAGCTTGCATTAGTCGAGGATAAATCGCGTTGGGGGGACAAATCGCCCGGAAACGAGTATTATACCGATCAAATTCTCGGGTTTTATCCCAGGGCGAAAATAATCTGTACAATTCGTGATCCCTTGGCGGTTGTTGCCTCAAGCAGGAGGAGATATGATAGAGGAATCATCAGGCCTGTGGTACGATGGAAGCTGTCGTTATCTAAGATCATCGACAGCTATCTGAAATTATCCGCTGATTCTTTCCTGATAGTTTTTTATGAGGATCTGGTGCTCGATATGGAAGGGACAATGAAACGGGTCTTCGATTTTATTGGAATAAAGCCCAACCGTTCGCTAGAGGCTCTCGAGATAAATTCAGAAAAGTGGGGTCACGGCGGCGTAACGTCTTACAAAACAAAGGAAAATATCAAGAAAGGGGTAATCTGGGATCATCCGCTGTCGGCATATCGGGAGGAGCTGAGTCCAAATGAGATAAAGATTATCGAGATCCTGACAAGAAACGAGAGACAAATTGCAGGTTATTGCGGAAGCTTTAACGGCAAAAAAAACTATTATCAAGACTTCGTCGAAAATCTAAATACCGTTAAAAATATCCCAAAATACCATGTTTTGTTGAGCCGGGTCCTAAACAGGATAACCGACCGCCATCTTAAGGCTCCTTAAGTCGGTTCTGTTCGTTTGGTCGGATAAAAGGGAGTCGAGATATCTTACCTGGAGATTACATTTAGCATCTGTTCGGTGGGAAAACTTGATGTATGACGGCGGGACGTCTTTTTTGAAGCAGAGTGAGTATCAAGTGAAAAAAGGGGGGGTTTAGACCCCCCCTTAATTTATTACCTTTAAGACGATTGATGTTGCTAGCGTCGATCGCGGTATCTTCACTTTTTCGGTTTTAAAATAAATACGTCGGTAAGTTTATCCACCGAAAGGTAGTGCATCGGTATCTGGTACCCGTCCGCCCACATCTTGGCCATATCGTCATAGTGGGGATTCATATATAGGCCCGATTGGCCCGGTGGACTTATGAAGGTGGAATTTTCAATCTTGGAGAAATCCACGATCATTCTGATGACGCCACCCGACTTCATCTCGTAGAGATTTTTGTTGTCGAGTGAACCGGCGTTGATCGTAAAGCCGTCTCCGTGTGTGGGGATCGGTTTTAAATTCAGGAAGGATAATTTGCTCCCCATCGGATGTGTAAAGGTCATCCTGTGAACCCGCTCCCACTTCCAATCTTTCGGGTCGTCTCCGAGTCGACTGGTAAGCTCATCTTTCGCCTCGATCATGCTCTTCTTAATGATGTCGTCCCTCGTTTCAACCGTGTCGGTTGTGGTTACATCGTCAAAGAGGAAGTGATTGTTGTCGTCGGCGATTTTTGTGAGCAGGAGGTCGGGGACGTAGATGATGTAGTCCTCGGAGAGCTCTCCGCCCCAGAGGTCTTTCCCCACCTCGTCCGCAAAAGTGTTTCCCAGCATATGGAAGTAAAAGGCTTCGAAGAGCGACGCCGCGGGGCTCTCTCTATCTATCGAGTAGTCCCAACCGTCGAAAAGATCGAGGGAGTCTTTGAGCTCTTCAATATCGCCGCACACCCTGATGATTTGGCCTGTCCAACGTTCGGCGATGGGCGATATCGTGTCGAGTTGGAGTTTCCTCGCCTCATCGAGGGTCAGAGTTACTATCTCGTCCTTGATCTCGTCAAAACGGAGCGCCCGCTCAAACAGGTAGTAATTCGTCATGTGGTATTTTGTTTTTTTCGGCTCGTTATTGAACGATGCCAGATATCCCTTTTCAGGATTCAAATCATATGGGAGCTCTTCAAAGGGGACGTGTCCGACCCAGTCGTATTCCCCTTCCCATCCCGCCACCGGGATCGTCCCGTTTCCCTTTTTTCTTATCGGGGGAGATGCCATATACTGATATCCGATGTTGCCCTCGATATCGGCGTATCCCATATTGAGCGTGGGTGTCTTGATAAGGCTTATGGCACGGTGGAAATCGTAGAAATCTCTTGCCTTGTTGATGGCGTCAAAACCCTCGAATACTCCGGTCGGCTCCGATCCAACCCACATCATCGCCGTGTTCTCAGGCGCAAGTGACATCACATCCGAAATGATTGGGCCGTGCCTCGATATCTTGACAGTGAGCTTCTCTTCGGTGATCCCGTCACCGGTCTTTATCTTGATGGTCTCTTCCTTGATTTCGAAGTCCTTCCAGCCATCCTCGGTTAGATACTGGTTGGGATTATCCGGATTTATCTTCTCGATGAAGTAGTCGAGCTCATCCACCCTCCCGTTGACAC
Organism: uncultured Thermodesulfobacteriota bacterium; assembly: GCA_964506935.1. Lineage (GTDB taxonomy): Bacteria > Desulfobacterota > Zymogenia > Zymogenales > Zymogenaceae > CAZDOD01. The sequence continues at coordinate 3,418 of CAZDOD010000056.1, forward strand.
AGCTCCATGCGATGTTTCCGTTAAAGCCGAGTGCGTTGACTCCCGGAGCCCCCGGGATTGAGCCGCCGATGACGTCGTAGTCGCCGCCCTTGAGATGGACGAGATAAAAGAGGGCTGGAAGCTTCGGCTCAAGATCGAGGCTCCCTGTAAAGATGGGATCTCCCGATTCGGTCTTTTCCCCCGAAAATATCATCCAGTTGCTGGCCATGACTTCGCAAAGCCCCGGGACTGTAATCTCCTCTCTGATGCCGGTGTCATTCGCCCCAAAGAGAGTAAAGTGGTTCCCCTCTCTTTTTGCCGTGACTATATCCCGATCGGCCTTTGAGACGGTCGGGGCGAAATTGGGGAAGGATGGAGTGATGAGCTTCAGGATCTCGTCTCCCGCGGCTTCCCCGACGCGATAGAGGATTAGGTCTGTTTTTTTGGATCTGGTAAGATTATACGCCATGAGGATCCCGCATACGATCGTGTCCTCGGGGACCCAGTGCTCCGGCTTGACGCCGAGGATGATATACTCCCTTGGAAGACGCTCGACCGAATCGATATAGGCGTTGACACCCCTTGTGTATGCTTCGATGATATCCTTGTATTCGTCAGACATCGCATTGTATTCGGCCCTTGCCGTCCGGTAGAATCCCGCCGTCTTGAGAAACTTATCCGCCTCGATCGTCGCCTCGCCGAAGATCACCGAAAGCTCCCCCCTCCCGGCGCGGCGGGTCATGTCCATCTGGAACATACGATCTCTCGCCGTTATGTACCCCTGCGCGAAGAAGAGGTCAAAATTATTATTTGCCGAGATGTGTGGGACGCCGTATTCGTCGAACCGCACCTCGACGTCCGATATCAACCCCGAGATCTCGGCCGTCCCTTCGTAATCCGGCTGCGGGAGCCTGAAAAATATCTGAAAGGAGATCACTATGATAATTGCAAGGATGACGATCGCACCCAGAATATATTTTATTGCCTTCATTTTTCCCTCCTATATAGAGTTTGTGTTTGATTTTTTAAAAATCAGTCATTTTCTACAAATCTTTAGATCCTTTTTATCTCGGAAAATATCGGGAGACGATATCTTTTACCTCCTCGAGCCATTTTTGTCTCTCCGATTCAGAGCTTATGACAACTGTCCTGAACATCTTGCGATAAAAGTCTCTTACGCCGCATAGCCCGAAGACGCAATTCTTCCACAGGGTTTCGAGCGGATCGCCGAAGATTTTTTCCTCTCTGTCTCTTGGAGTGTTGGATGTATTAAAAACTATTGCGGCCCTCGCCCTCAATAGCCCCCTCGGAATTCCGTCGCCCATGTCTCCTTCGAGAAATTCATATGCCACGCCGGGGCGGATCACCCTGTCGATCCATCCCTTCAGGATCGCCGGGGGTTGCCCCCACCAGTTTGGATGGATGATTATGATTCCGTCGGCATTTGCGATCTCAACACAGTGCCTTTCGATATCGTGTGGAAGCAAAACATCCTTGGGGATCTCTAAATTCGACAAAATAGGGTCAAAGCCCTCTTCATACAGGTCGTGGAAATTAACATTGTGATTGTCTCTCCGAAGTGCATCGATCGCCGCCTTCGCAATTGCGTGGTTGAGACTTTCTTTGTTCGGGTGGGCGAGGATTAGTGAGATTTTCATATTTTTTATAAGCTTTAAATAGATTTCTCAATTTCGACAAAAAACATCGGTCCGCTCCGAAAGCGGCACCTTTTATAACATGGATTCATCAGTCAATCCCTGAAGAACCACCTTTTGGCGATGATCTCTCTTCGACCAAATGAAGTGCCAATAGTAGCATTTTTTAATATATGAAAAAAGGTTTCGGGGACAGATGATGCGAGATGTAGCAAAAAATCGGGATACGGCCTCCCGAATTTCGAGTATATCAGCTTTTGATATATTGATAGATTCTCGGCGGAGTAATCGCCTCCGGCATCGATGATCGTCTGGGCCGCGGCGAATCCCGAAAGAATTGCCGGCCCTATCCCCTCGCCTGACATGTTGTATGCCATGCCGCCCGCATCCCCCGTGAACAGAACCCGGTCGGACACGAGCCTTCTGGGGGTTAATTTATTCAGCTTATATACATGACCTCTGAACTTAAACGGGGGAAATCCTTCGGGATCGGGGAGCCTTCCGATTTTATCGAGTTTTTCCAAAAGGCGGTTTTTATACGAATTTAAATCTTTAGTTATGGTGGAGCCGATCCCTATATTCAGATAATCCCCCTTCGGAAAATACCACCCGTAGCCCGAAAAGTCGTCATTGAAGATGATCTCGGGGATGTCGGAGTATTCCGTGTGTTTTCTTATCTCGTCCTTTCCGACCCTCGTTTCGGACACGACCGCCGCTATAATCTTTTCGTCTTTTTTTATCTCGGCGAATCTCTTTGCAACGGGGCAATTATGCCCCCCCGCCCCGATCACGACCTTCGCCTTGAGGCTGTCATTTAGGATAACTCCGTCGTCATCTCTTTCTATTGAACTTATACGGACTCCTTCCCTTAACGAAACACCTTTTATCTCTTCTAGAAGGGCCGTGTCGAATTCCGATCTGATGATGCCATAGCCCAGGGTCTTTTTGAATCTAACCTCCCTCGGCCGGTTTTTGGTGTCCCAGATTACTACCGAGGAAAATGAGGTCAGAGTCCCTTTTTTCTCATATTCTTTGGGGGAGTTGCCCGAAAGCTCCAGGGCCATCGGCGATATCCAGCCGGCGCACGGCTTTTCTCTCGGGAAGGTGTCCTTATCTATGACGAGAACGTCAAATCCGGCCGAGATGAGAACCCGACCGGCGGTTGAGCCCGCCGGCCCGGCTCCAACGATGATTACGTCGTGTAGTTCCATATTTTCGGATTTTTTCCGGCAACATATAAGGATTCTCTTGTCATCTCGTCTGCGTTATCGAGCCCGTTGGTAAAGATGATCTGATACAGGGCGTGACCGCCGTATTTAAAACTAATCGATGAAAAATTTAGATAGAGGCGCCACATCCTTACAAACCTTTCATCGAATGTCTCACTGATCTTGTCGATACTATTCTCGAATCTTTCTGTCCAGTGATCGAGGGTCCTCGCATAATGGAGCCTCAGATTTTCGACATCCCTTACTACAAGACCCCTCTTTTCGAACGGGGACAGAACCTCAGATAACGTCGGAGTGTATCCTCCGGGAAAGATATATTTTTCTATCCAGGAGTCGCTCCTCTTTTGGGTTATCTTCCCGATAAAATGGACTATCCCTTTCCCGCCTTCCTTGAGCGTCCTTTTTATGACGTCGGTAAAGACCCTGTAGTTCTCTTTTCCTACGTGTTCTATCATTCCTATGGAGATAAACTTGTCAAAGATACCATTGGCGTTTCTGTAATCATCCTCGATGAATGTTACAAGGTCTTCCACCTCTTCCTCTTCGGCGAGCTTTCGGGCATGGCTCACCTGTTCTTTTGAGATATTATAGGCCGTGACCTTTACGCCGTAGTTTTTCGCGGCATGAACCGCAAGCCCTCCCCAACCGCACCCTGTCTCGAGTACTTTCTCCCCTTCTTTTAGATCTACCTTGTTACAAACGTAGTTCATCTTGTCTATCTGGGAAGTGTCGAGATCAGTATCCGTGTCCGTGAAATAGGAGCATGTATATTGGAGATTCTTGTCAAGCCAGAGTTTATAGAAATCGTTTCCGATATCGTAGTGGTGTGTGATGTTCTTTTTCGAACCCGATAGCGTGTTACTGTTTTTTTTGGAAGCGACCCATTCGGAAAAGGAGGTGAAGAGGCTGAGGAATGGATTTGATAGCCCGGCGGTGTAGGGTAAGGCGAAAATTTCTTGGAGGTCGCCCTCAATTTCAATATCCCCATTCGTGTAACCCTCACCGAAGCCCATAGAAAGGCCGAAGATGAGTCTTTTCAGCGACTCCGGTGTGCGGAAGGTTACTTTGTGCTTCGCTTCCCCTTTGCCGTATTTCTTGACATCGCCATCCCAGTAGACCAGTTCGATAGGGAGAGTACTTTCTTCGAGCAGGTTTCCCATAATGCTTTTTAATATGCTCATGAGTACCCCCTTGTTTGGAATTTAAAGAAAATATCGAAACGGCATAATTTTATCACTTTATGGGGATATGCTCAAATATTTTATTTTTCGGCAGTGTAGGCTAAATTATATGAATTGATAGAATGGGAAGGAAATATCCAAAAGCCAATTCAATCGGCATTATTCGGGGAGTTCCGAGTTATAGTCGAGTAATATGTTAAATTGTCATTGCGACTTGATCCGTTAAAGCCAATCATTTCTTTATTATCCCATAAAATGACATCTCGAGGGCCTGTTTGAGCAGCTCCTCGAGGCCGAAGCCGATAACGTTCTCAATATTTTCCCTCTCATCGAGCAAGATCAGGCCGTCCATCAACCCCCAAAATACGCTCGTCGCCTTCCACGTGTCCAGAAGGACAAATTCCTCTTTCCTGACACCCTCCACCATCACCCCCTCGATCTTCTTCAAGACGTTAAATGCCTTGGTGTTTATGATCTCGCTCAATTCGGTATCGGTCTCTTTGAGCTCATCGGGCGTGGCGCTCAATATCGCAATGATGTCAAAATACTCCCTGTACTCCCTGTAGTATCTGAGATATGTATGGGCAAGCTCGGACAGCTTTTCGCGGGCGCTCATCCCGGGTCGGGATATCACACCCTCAAACATATCCAATAAAATATCAAGCCCCTCATCCTGCAGGGCCTTGTAGATTTCGATCTTATTTTTGTAATAAAGATAAAAGGTTCCGGTGCTCACCCCTGCCTTTGCGGTAATCATCTCTATCGTGGTGCCGTAGTATCCATTGTCAAAAAAGAGTTCCTTTGCCGCCTTTAGGATCCTATCGCCTTTTTTTTGCTTATCCTCGACTGTCCTTGCTCGCTGCTTCATCAAAAGACCATCCCCTTTCTCTTGTCATAAATCTCAAAGGTAAATAGATCAAAGAGACCCTTAAAAAAAGCATATCTCTGGGAAAAAATATTTGACATGTTGTTTTTTTTCTCTATAATTGAATCTGATTCATTAAAAAACACCTTTATATATAACATATTTTCGGTTTCTTGTAAAAAGGTATTTTAAAAAAAAGTTCGGTTCACCTAAATTTATCTCATGGTGATGGAGGAAGTGCAATGGAGATTAGAGACCTTGCGAGCGATCGCATAAAGAGGATCAGGAGGCGGTATCTTCGCGATCTTTCTGTCATTTCCATCGAGCGGGCGAGATATTACACAGAAAAGTGGAGGGAGACCGAAGGGAGCGGGCTTTCTCATGGCGTCAGGATTGCCCTGGCGATGAAAAACGTCTATGAGAAGATGAATTTTTGTATCGACCCCGACGACCGTATCGCCGGCACATGGACGGAAAATTATGTCGGGATACCCCTAGACCTCGAACGGGGCCTCTTCAATGATGTCATGGAGATCGAGCTGGGAAGGCTCTCTATGCTGAAATGTCTCGCAGGGGGAAATATCAAATTTATCATATATATGCTGAAGCGCTACGGCATCCTCGATTTCTATAAAAGCATGAAACAGACAAAGGAGGTCGGCGCAGCGATGCCTTCGATCGGGCTGAAACCGATTCACAAACGGGATATCAACCCCTATACAATCCGAAGGAGTGACAAAAAGATCCTCAAGAAAGAGCTCCTCCCCTACTGGAAGGGGAGGACCGTCATTGATTATTTCAAGGAGGGGCTTGAGAAATCGGGCATCTACAGGGGCGATGTACAGAGCTTCTTTGCATGTCTCCCCTCTACAACCTCAAAGAACGAGACAGTCATCTCCACCGGCGCGGCCGTGGGGAACTGGCAGGGACATGTCATCCCCGATCATGATAAGGTTCTCAAAAAAGGGTTGCTCGCGATGAGAGAGGAAGTGGTTGAGAAGCTAAACGGCGGAAACGCAATCTCCGTCGAGGATCGTGATTTTCTGAAATCTCTCGACATCGCATTGGAAGGGATGATTATCTTTGCAAAGCGTCTTGTGGAAAAGCTAAGCGAAGAGGTAAAAAGAGAGGCCGATCCGGGAAAAAGGGAAATCCTCTCGAGGATGTTGGAAAACTGCAAGAAAGTCCCCCTCCATCCCGCAGAGACTTTTTATGAGGCGGTGCAGTCTTACTGGACGGAAAAGGCGGCGCTTGAGCTCGCCCTCCCGTTCAATGTCCATACGCCAGGCCGTCTCGATCAGATCTTCTATCCATACTATAAAAGGGATATCGACGAGGGCCGTATCACGAGCGGGGAGGCGTGCGAGCTCCTCGAGGAACTTTTCCTTAAGGTCATGAGCCACAACATGCGGCCATATTCCAATTTCAACGGGTATTTCGCCGCCCGCTACGAAGGCTCCGAGCCTGTCACACTCGGTGGTCTTGACGGGGACGGAAAAGACGCCACCAACGAGCTTACTTACGTGATGCTCGATGCGGCCGAGAGGTCGAAGACATGTCTAAACTTCGCCGTCCGCTTTCACGAGGATTCCCCGGAGGATCTGTATCTCAAAGTCGCCGATATGCAGTATCACGGCACATCAAACGTATCGGTGCTAAATGACGCCGTGTCCATCGAGTCGATGGAAAAAAGGGGATATCCCAGATCGGATGCAATTGGATATGCTATGGCAAGCTGTGTAGATCTCTGTATACCGGCAAAGACCGGAAGCATCGCCTTTTCGGCCGTGCTCCTTTGTAGGATCCTTGATATGACGCTGAGAAACGGCGATGCCAGGACCCTTGTCGGCATGGTAAAAGGTGCGGGGCTTATGACCGGAGATCCCGATTCCTTCAAATCCTACGAGGAGCTTGAGGATGCCTTTGTGACCCAGGTGGGATTTCAGATAAAGCAGATCGCGGATGCGGCGCACATCAGGGATCGCGTCTATGCAGAGCACCTCCCCTCCCCGCATATCTCGGCGTTTGTAGAGGGCCCGCTCGAAAAAAAGATGGATATCACGAGAGGGGGAGGTGTCTATGACCTTGAGGGGATATTATTTATGAGCAGCATAGCAAATGTTGTCGATTCCCTGTTTGTAATTAAAAAGCTCGTCTTTGAACAAAAGAGGTTCACATTTGGGAGATTGATTGAGGCGATTGACCATAACTATGTCGGCTACGAGGATATATACAATATGATCATGGGTGTGGACGGAAAATGGGGGAACGGATCCGCCGGGACCGATGAGATCGCCCACAGGGTGACGAAGCGTATATTCGAGGAGACATTCAAACACAAGACATACAAGGGCGGATTCATCGCTCCCTTTGTGAATTCCATGACGTCCCATACATATGACGGCCGTGTCTGTATCGCCACCCCCGACGGCAGAAAGGCGGCTAAACCCTTTGCGGCAAGCTGCAACCCATACAATGTCGACAAGAACGGCCCGACCGGCATTTTGCGCTCCGTAAGCTGCATCGATTTTACGAATGTCCTCGGCACGGCGGTCAATATCAGGATGCACCCGTCGGCGATCGGCGAGAATGTCGAGATGCGCAAAAAGTGGATATCGTTGATAAAGACCTATTTCAATATGGGAGGCGAACAGCTCCAGCCGACGGTTGTCTCGACAGAAGTACTAAGGGCGGCCCAGAAGGATCCCGACCAATATCTTGGTGTGATCGTCAAGGTTGGCGGATACAGCGCCTACTTTGTCGACCTCGGACATGAGATACAAGATGAGGTCATCTCACGATCCGAACATCGTCTTTTGTAGTGCTGTTTCACAAGAATGTCCGGGTGGCAATAGTTTTAGAGTAATAAAGATTTTCAAAGGATTTTTCGGAGAATCATTATTTTATCTTTCACATTCGCATCAATACCCCACATCTTCTTTGGAAGGGAATCGGTAAAAAAAATAGGTGCTATTTCGGAAAAGTTCGGCGACTCTGTCCTCTTGATCACCGGCGGCGGCTCACTTAGGCGTACGGGAAAATGGGATGAGATAACAAAAGCCCTTGGTGAAAACAAGATTAAGTCCGCCCACATCTCCGTAGGCGGCGAGCCGTCCCCGGGCCTCGTCGATGAAACGGTTTTGGAATTCAAAGATAAAAAGGTAGATGCGGTCCTCGCCGTCGGGGGAGGAAGCGTCATGGATTTCGGCAAGGCCGTATCCGCGATGCTCACTTTGGGGAAAAGGGAAGGTATCTCTGTCTCTGAATTCCTTGAGGGGATAGGCGGTCGTACCCACGACGGGAGCAAGGTGCCCTTTATCGCAGTTCCGACCACTTCGGGGACGGGGAGCGAGGCGACAAAAAACGCCGTCCTGAGCCAAATAGGCGAGAAAGGATTTAAAAAATCGATCCGGCACGATAACTTCGTGCCTAATGCGGCGGTCATTGATCCCGAGCTTACGCTGTCTTGTCCACCTGACATAACGGCGGCGTGCGGGATGGACGCGCTCACCCAGCTCTTAGAATCATATTTCTCAACCAAGGCGAGCCCGATGACCGATGCCTTGGCGATGAGCGGAATCGAGGCCGTCGGGAAAAGTCTTATTCTTGCCTCCTTGGAATCCCCGGATGATATTGATGCAAGGGGAAGGATGGCCTACGGGGCGCTGCTCTCCGGGATAACCCTCGCCAATGCGGGCTTGGGTCTCGTACACGGCATCGCATCCTTTATCGGGGGCTTTTTCGACATACCCCATGGTGTTGTGTGTGCGAATATTATGGGGCCCGCCATGAAAGAGACCATCTGTGCATTAAAAGGGAGTGTGATAGGTAATGAGGAGGAGAGGTCGAGGGCGCTTTGGAAGTTTGCCAAAGCCGGGGCGCTGCTCGATGGGAAGGATATTTCGAAAAGCGGCGAGATAGATTATTTTTCCGCTCTCCTCATAGAAAGAATCTACGAATGGATAGATATCCTCAAGATCCCCCGTCTCGGAAAATACGGGATGACGGAGGGGGATATCGATAAAATAGCTTCGAGGGCGGAGAACAAAAACAACCCGGTATCGATCTCAAAAGAAGTCATCGAAAAGATCATTCGGGAGAGATTATAAAAAAGCAATTTTTGATGATGGCGTATCCCCATGCACATTCTATCTGTTGACCTCGGCACTCAAAGCATACGGGCCGCGATTGTGTCGAAGGACGGGGAGATAAAGGGCATCTATCAGATCCCGCATGAGGTCAAAAGCCCAAAGGTGGGCTGGGCCGAGCAGAGGCCCGATGCGTGGTGGGAAAGCGTGAAAAATGCGATAAGGGGTGTTCTCGAAAAGACCAATGTACCCCCGAAATCCATATCCGGTGTCATATCCTGTGGACAGATGCATGGCCCCGTAGGTCTCGATGACGGGGGGAATGTCCTTACCGAATGGACACAACTGTGGTGCGACAAGCGGTGCGAGGATCAGTGCGACTGGGTGAGGAAAAACTACGACACCGATGAGCTGGCAAAGATAACCGCAAATCAACCTACTTCAGGGTGGGCGGCGATGAAGGTCAGGTGGATCAAGGAGCACCAGCCCGAAGTCTATAAAAGAAGCAGGTGGTTTTTAGTCCCGAAGGATTTCATCAACTTTCGCCTCACCGGCGTCGCCGCCACAGATCCCAGCGAGGCCTCGGGGACTTATCTTTGGGATGCGAAGAAAAATGAATATTCTCGTAAAATGGCGAAGATTTTAGGCCTTGACCTCGAAAAATTCGCCCCCGTATCTTCCTCCCATGAAATCGTGGGAGAGGTCACAGGCCGCGCCGCCAAAGAGACCGGGCTCTCTCCCGGCACTCCCGTCATCTGCGGTGGGGGAGATTTTCTGGTGTCGCTTCTGGGCCTCGGGATGACGGGAGAGGGGGACGCCGTTGATATAACCGGAACGAGCACGCTCTTTGTAATCCATAGGAAAAAACCGATAATACATCCCTTCGTACAGAACCTCAGTCACGTCACCGGAGGCTGGGTCCCCTTCTTCATGCTCGATTCCGGGGGTATAGCCATGAAGTGGTGCCGCGACCTCTTGGGCTCTTTTGGCAATGGTGAAGTGACATATGATGAGATGATCGATATGGCGAAGGCTGTATCTTTGGGGAGCGAAGGTCTTATTTTTTACCCCTATCTCTTCGGAGAGAGGAGGAAAGAAAATACAGGCGCAATGGGGGCGTTTTTTGGAATCACCCATGAACACCTCGCGCCCCACTTTGCCAGGTCGATAATGGAGGGCGTGGCGCTGTCGGTCGGGATGAACTTTGATATATTCAGAAGGGTTGGTATCGAGATCGGGCGGGTGATCTGTGCCGGAGGCGGGACGAGAAACAGTCTGCTATTGGAGATCAAGGCAAATGTTTTAGGTCTCCCCCTAGAGCTCTCGGACGAGCCTGAGTCGACGATTATAGGCTCCGCCCTATTGGGGGCATTTGGTGTCGGGCTGATCGATGATATTAGTGATGCCACGAAAAAGGTTCATAAAAGAAGCAAGAGAAGAAAAATAAAACCGAATAGAGGTGAGGCCGCCGGTTATCGGGAGATACAGGGGCGGTTCAACAGGATCTACAGCAAGATGTTGGGATTTTACGAGGAATACTAATCCATCTCAAAAGGGATTTTATATGAGATTAACACGTCATGATGTCGCGCGTATGATCGACTCGAGCATCGTAAGGCCTGAGGTCGACCAATCGGAACTCTTTGAATTCGCCCAGTCGGTCAAGAAATATCGATATATCGGGGCACACGTCCTACCCTATTTCGTCTCGGAGTTAAATGGGCTTTTAGGCGGTGATGAAGACATCCTTATCGGCACGGGGATCGGGTTCCCGTTCGGTAACAACAAGACCGAAGTCAAAGTGCTCGAGGCAAAGACGGCCCTGGCCGATGGCTGCAGGGAACTCGATATGGTGATAAATATCAGCGCCCTGTTGAGCCGTCGCCTTGAGTATGTGATCGACGATATCAGGGCTGTAAAAGAAGAAATGGGTGAAAGGACGCTCAAAGTCATCCTTGAGGTACACTGGCTTGGTGACGACGATATCAAGCGCGGTTGTGAGTGTGTCATAAAGGGAGGTGCCGATTTCGTCAAGACCTCGACGGGTCACACACCGACCGGCGCCACTAAAGAAAACATCACCATGTTGAAATCGATAGTCGGAGATGACGTCAAGATCAAGGCGTCGGGGGGGATAAGGGACCTCTCGACCCTCATCGAGCTTTATCGGCTCGGGGCAACCAGATTCGGGGTAGGCGGGGCGTCGGCCATAAATATTATGACGGAGTTCGATAAAATCCCTGAGGGGAGCGTCGAGGTGTGATATGGCAATTCGGATTCAATTAAAAAATCACAACGGAATCGGAAATCAGAGGGATTTCAATAGGGTGGTTGTAATTCCGAAAAGGCCTTTTGATTTATTCGTAAAAAACATTTTTTAGGAGATTTAGATGATTGACAGTGAAGCGGCAGTCGCCGGCACAAAGGAGGCTTCTATTTTCAGTCGTTTGACCGTGCCGATGAAGCTCGGCTACGGGGTGGGAGAGGTTTCTTTTAATATCGGATATCAGACGATGGCCCTATATCTCATATTCTATTTCACCGATATCTTCGGGATCGCAGCGGGGGCGGCTGGGATGATTATGTTCTATTCAAAAATCTGGGATGCAGTAAGCGATCCTATGATGGGATACATATCAGACCACACGAAATCGCGCTGGGGTAGCAAACGCCCTTACCTTCTGTTCGGGGCGATCCCACTCGGTCTCTCCTTTATGTTGATCTTTTATTCACCGACAATCGGGCCCGAGAGATTAAAGATCATCTATGCCCTCGTTACCTTCATCCTATTTTGCACGGCGATTACGGTCGTGAACGTCCCCTATGGTGCATTAACGGCAAATCTCACCCTAGACTCGAACGAGCGGGCGGTTATCACGGGATATAAGGGCGCCTTCGGCATTGTCGGTGTTCTCATCGCCGCAGCGGCGACACGCCCGATTGCGGATCTATTGGGGAAGGGGGATCAGGTACTCGGATTTCGGTATATGGGATTTTTTTATGGTGTCATAATCATCGTTGCCGTCCTCGTGACGTTCTTTTCGGTAAGGGAGCTCGTGGCACATCCTAAAAAGGAAAAATCGACCTTTTTCGAAAACCTCAAGGTGATCTTTACAAACAGGCCGTTCTTGATACTCTCGGCGGGCACGGTCTTTCACCTGACGGCGGTGATGACGACGGCCGCGGTCGTCAATTACTATTTCAAATATATCCTCAAAAACGAGGCGATGATACCGCTGGCGTT
>CAZDOD010000057.1:0-15562 GCA_964506935.1 uncultured Thermodesulfobacteriota bacterium
GTACATCCGCCTATATATGATGCCGTGCAACCGACGATGCAGGTTGTAGTACATGTAGTACAGCCTCCGATAGATTCGATGCATCCTGTGGTGCATAATGTGCAACCTGTACACAGTGTGCACGCCTCACCGCACGGGACACAAGACGCGCCGCCTGCGATTGCGATAACCGTATATGCGGCGGTCGAAAGGAGGGCCGTGCCTGTGGCCTTTAGGAATTTTCTCCTAGAGAGATCATCTTTGATATCAGTTCCCTTTTTCTCTTCTTCGTCAGTCTTGATCAGATCCGGTTTTTCCTTTTCCATCTTGACATGCCTTATCCATTAAATTTCACAATAAACTTTGAATATGACCTCTAATCATCTCAAGCAATACAAAAATATAGAATATATCCGTAACTCGGTCCGGAATCTTTATAATAGTATACGAATAAACGAAATCTTTATCCCGCTTCCTGATTTACGACCGATCTCCACTCCACAGTGCCGGTGATATAGTTGCGCTACAAGATTATGGTGGTATTATGCATATACCAGTAAGTGATGTGGTACATGATAATGTACACCCGCCTGTACAAATCATCGTGCATGCAATAATGCAGCCTCCGGTACATGATAATGTACAACCACCCGTACAACCGCCTGTACATGCTGCCGTACAACCGCCCGTACATGGAGCGGTACAGCCCACGCAAGCCGCCGTACATCCTCCGGTACATGATGCAGTACAACCGCCGATACAGGTCGCCGTACAACCACCGATACAGGCCGCTGTGCAGCCGCCTGTACATAAGGTACATCCAGTGCAGAGCGTGCACGCTTCGCCGCACGGTACACAGGAAGCCCCGCCCGCAATCGCTATAACCGTGTATGCGGCTGTCGAAAGCAGAGCAGTACCTGTGGCCCTAAGGAATTTTCTCCTAGAGAGATCATCTTTCGGATCAAACTCCTTTTTTTCCTCCCCCCCGGTTTTGGTCAGATCCCCTTTTTCCTTTTTCATCATATATACCCTAAATATATGTATATATAAAATCGATCGGAAACACTAATCAAAACAATTTCAAATATAAAATACTTTTTCGTATCTAAAGCGTATTACATATTCAATTCAGGGCGAAAACCGATCCCAATCCTCAAATTTCAACGATTAATACCCTTTATACTATTGCGGGTAAGTACACAAATAGGTGTATATTGTTGTGCATGAGGCGGTACATGATGACGTACATGATGCCGTACAAATTGCGACACAACCGCTTGTACACACAAGTACGCAACCTCCTGTACATGATGCCGTACAACCGCCCGTACATGCCGAGGTGCAGCCCACACATGCCGCCGTACATCCACCGATACATGATGCCGTACACCCACCGATGCATGTCGCCGTACAGCCACCGATACATGTTGCCGTGCAGCCACCCGTACATACGGTACATCCGGTGCACAGCGTGCACGCCTCGCCGCACGGCACACATGACGCCCCACCCGCAATCGCTATGACCGTATATGCCGCGGTCGAAAGCAGGGCCGTGCCTGTGGCCTTTAGGAATTTTCTCCTAGAGAGATCATCTTTCGGATCTAATTCCTTTTTTTCCTTCCCCTCGGTTTTGATCAGATCCCCTTTTTTCTTTTTCATCATATATACCCTAAATATATGTATATATAAAATCGACCGGAAACACTAATCAAAGCAATTTCAAATATAAAATACTTTTTCGTATCTAAAGTGTATTTCAGATCAGATCTAAATATCAATTCAAGGCGAAAACCGATCCTAATTTCTCAAAGTCAACGACTCAATAGCTTTAGACTATTGTGGGTAAATACATAAATTGATAAATGTTGTGGTACATGCGGCGGTACATGATGCCGTGCATGACGCCGTACATGATGCTGTACAACCCCAGGTGCATGAAGATGTACAACCGCCTACACAAGACGAAGTACAACCGCCTATACATGTCGCCGTACAGCCGCCGATACAGGTCGCCGTGCAGCCACCAGTGCATATAGTACAACCGGTACACAGTGTGCACGCCTCACCGCACGGGACACAAGACGCCCCACCCGCTATTGCGATAACCGTATATGCGGCGGTCGAGAGCAGGGCCGTGCCTGTGGCCTTCAGGAAATTTCTCCTCGAAAGGTCATCTTTTAAATCGACTCTCTTTTCCTCTTCCCCTTTGGCACCGGTCACTATCCTCTCTTTCTCTTTCATCTTAAATTACTCCTTTTTATTTACAATCTAATATATGATGATCAGATACTTCCTTTTTAGTGGCGCCTTCACGGGCTGATGTTGCGGCGTCTTCAGCCATCTCCCAAAGTAAGACCTCCAAAACCGCTTTTGTATAGTTACAGTTGATCTTCTTTGTATATTGTATTACATTTTTAGAAGCGTTCGGGTTGTCCATAACTATGAGCTTCCCCACAGGACATCCACCGCTACACAGATAACGCCATTTGCATTCCCTGCAACCTTCCATATTATCCACATGCAGTAGATCCATCATAGCGTCAAGGACTTCGGTATCGGGGTAGTTGTCATCCAAGATGTTCCCGATGAAGAATCGCTTCAATCCGACCAGATAGATACACGGATATACATCTCCATTGACGTCAACAACGGGCGTGTTGCCGTAGGGTGCGCCGCATCCCACGACCATACGCGCCCCAGGGCTCACTTTGCCAATATATGTGCTGAAAGGAAATAGTTGACTCGTGTCCCAAATCTTACTCTTATAAATTTTTGTTAGGCCGTCGATTATCTTTTTGGGAGATGGGAGGAGCCATTCAGGAAAAATGTATTCATCGGAATTAACCGGATTTATCGGAACGAAGGCGCTTGATGCCCCACCAAGGTCTTTGTGGAGTTTTGATATTTCATACATGTGGTCCTGATTTACCGATGTAACGGTCGAACGCAGGTTTACCTGCATCCCCGAGTCTATAATGCGCTTGACATTGTCAGTGATGCTTTTAAAGGATGGCTTTCCATTTTTAAATGGCCTGAGCTGATTATGGATATCCGGGGGGCCATCGATATCGCATAAAAAATTTATCTCATATTTCTTCGCCCATTCCAAGAGGTCACTCGGTAGATGGGCCAGATTTGTCGTCAGGCCATATACAATCTTTTTGTCCTTATGTTTAGGTTTTATATTCTTTTCGCAGTGTACTATTACCTTTTTTGCAAGGGGCCAGTTCATGAGTGGCTCGCCGCCGAAGAAAACTATATCAAGTCTGCCGTCAGGGGCTATTTTTTCAAGGCATTTCTCCACACTCTTATAAGCCACCTCCTCTTTCATCATGAGATGTTCTTCTTTCCTGTAGGTTTCCACTCCGTTGAGGCAGTAGATACACCCGAGGTTACACGATTGCGTCAGCAAAAGATAGAGCGACATACCCCGATTTATGTCTCTTGATATTTTTTTCGATGATATCTCAGCCTTATCATGGCCGGCCTTCTCCGAGTCTTTTGAAATAACGATCCTGTAATTAAGCAGTACCTCAAGAAGACTGTAATCGTTGGGAAATGTTTCTTTTATCTTTTTGGGTGTTTGAAGTTTTTCTATCGACTTGAGGAATTTTTTTATATATTTTCTTCCGTTCGGAACATAGAGGGGATTGTTTTGATAGGAATTTGTCAGGAGGAGCTCATCGGTGCCCCTCTCCAACATGATCAGGTTTTCTGTGACCTTAAGGCCTGTGTTTTCAGAAATTTCCATAAAATTTTCTCTTTTTTAACCAAACATCTGTATCCACTCCCCACCAACTATATACTAACCGCCTGTTTCACTCTATACCCTTCTAACTAATGTCGTCCTATAAGTCTGTGTTGTAGAGCACAATTTTCCGGAAAATCACTGAACAGGTCTAAAAGAAAACTTAAGAATAAAAATTTGCTTCACATAATAATCTTCATATGCATTTTCACAAGACGAAATTGATTAATGTAGATGGGAAGCAATTTTTACGCTTTTCATAGTAGGATAAATAGAATTAAAATGTCAAGAGATTTTTTTAGTGATTTTATCAATATTCACCTTTAAGCGAATCTCGCTTCTTTGATATTTCCAATCAAAAATGACATAAAAAAGAAAAATCTCATCGATTTTTTATACTCTCCTTGCCATAATGATGGCGTCCTCTTTGGTGTCGGTGTAATATTCTTCGACAATCTTTACTGTCTTAAATCTCAGACTATTGTATAGTCCAAAGGCCTCTTTATTGCTCTCCCTTACCTCCAAAAATGCGAATTGCCCCCCAATGCCCTTTGCCATGTCCAATGCAAACTGGAGTATCGCGGTTCCGATCTTCTGTCGCCTGTATTCTTCCTCCACAGCGATGCTGAGAATATGAACCTCACCATCCACGACCCAAAAACTCACATAACCTTTTACATCCCCGTTTAAATCAAACACGAAATTGTGTGAGCAATCGAGGCTTAATTCCCTCATGAATATCGCCCTCGTCCACGGGGTCGGGAACGATGACTTCTCGATCTTCAATACCTGCTCGATATCCTCAGGTATCATGGGCCTCATTACAGCCCTTTTTACAAGATCCATCTCATCCGGGATTTGATGATCCTTATCTTTTCTTATCGCCATTTTCTTTTTAAAAGCTGAAGAATACTTATTTTTACTGATGATTGATTTGACATTATCCTATTTTATCTTCCCGTCTCATGTCGATTTCATTACTATGCTCAAGATAATATTCGCCGCCTCGTCACCCCTGTCCGCACTGTTGGAGAGGTGCCTGTATATCTCTCTCATCTTCAACATGTATATCGGGTCGCTTCCCTTGAATAGCTCGGACAAGGCCTGTCGGTATGCCTTTTCCATATAATTTTCGTTCTTTTTTGCCTTTACCGCGTGGTCGTTTGCGATCTTCGGATAGTCCTTGAGATATTTAAGTGACTTCACAAGCTCCTCCACCGCCGTTACCATGATGTTTATCATCTTCTTCACATGTCCATCCGCCGATATCTCATATAGCTCCAGCTCATTCACGGTCGTCTGGGCGTAATCCATAACATCGTCCAATGCCCTTGAGAGCTGAAAGATATCCTCGCGGTCAATCGGCGTGGAAAAAGTACTATTCAACTCCTCGATCAATATCCTCCTGTTTTCGTCGCCCACCTTCTCGAGCATGTTGACACTTTCGGAACACTCTTTACACTGATTTTCAGCGTAGTCTTTTAAAGCCATCAGTCCTTCCAGGACCTTCTCGCCCTGCACAAAAAGGAGTCTATAAAAGTCCGCCTTTTTTCTGAAAAATCTCATAAATATTTACCCAAAAGTTCGATTATCTTGTAAATCAACCCTCCCATCAAGACAGTACATGGAATGGTAATCAGCCATGTCTTTACAATACTGTTTACCACATCCCACCTCACGGCGCTGACCCTTCGGGCCGTCCCCGCCCCCACTATCGAAGACGACACGACCTGTGTCGTGCTCACCGGAAATCCCGTCAAGGCCGTCGCGTATATCACGCCTGCGGATGCAACTTGAGCCGAGAATCCGTGGACGGATCTGACCCGATAGATCCTACCGCCCAGGGTCTTCATAATCCGAACCCCTCCCAATAATACACCGATTGATATCGATAGGGCACATGACGCCTTTACCCAAAACGGTATGTAAAAACCAGCACCGCCCTCGTAAAATCTGCCAATTATCTCAGGAGATATCGGATAGAGTATCACGAGAGACAGTGTAATCACCCCCATCGTCTTCTGGGCGTCGTTTGTTCCGTGGCTTAGCGCGAGTGCGGCGGAGCTAATGATCTGAAGTCTCAAAAAGGTCTTCTTGACCTTACCCGGAGAGAAAGTACCGAATATTTCATAGGCCAACTTCGTCAGGATAAATCCGAATATTAATCCCAGAAGCGGAGACAGTATCAAGACGAAAAACACCTCCGTCAGAATCTTCCAATGAACTGCGTCACATCCGGATGAGACAATCACCGCACCGGTGATACCGCCTACGAGGGCGTGAGTGGAGCTCGACGGTATTCCTCTGTATCCCGAAACTATATTCCAAGATAGGGCACTTATGAGCGCAGACCAGACGACGAGAATATCAATCTTTTCGGCTTCGACGATCCCCTTGGCGAAGGTGGCGGCTACCGCCGTCCCTAGAAAGACAGCACCGATAAATTCAAAGATCGCGGCCATGAAAAGGGCCTGTCTCGGTCCCATTGCGCCCGTATACACCATGGTGGCAACAATGGAGCCGGAATCATTGAATCCGCAGGTGAACTGAAAGACGAGTGCCAAAAAAATGAGACCGAAAAAGAAAAAAATGAAGAATGAAAATATGGACACCCCCTGTCAATCACTATTTAAGAGATTTACCGTCATCACTGGACACTCGGCCCCACGGAGCACCCGATCGGCCGTGCTCCCGAAAAATATCTTGTCCAGGCCGGAGCTTCCGTGCGTACCTATAATGATGATGTCAATATCCCCCTCTTTTGCCGCCTTAAAAATCTCCTTGTGTGCCTCGCCCTTTGACAGGATGGATTCATATTTCACATTGCCCTTAAAATTCTCGTTGCAGAATTTATCGAGACCTTTTTTTGCGGCTTCATATATCTCTTCGGTCACCTTATCTATGGAGATATGAGGAACAGACAACCTTGCGTACTTACTAAAATCCTCGACGACGTGAATCACGTGGATCTTTGCATCAAAATTTTTCCCGAAAATAATCGCATATTCAGCTAGTACTTTCGATGTATCGGAAAAATCAATCGGGACGAGGATATTTTTTATTTTCTTCATTGGGATAAACACCTCAATAATATATTAGGTATGCCTAATATTATAATCAACTTTAAAAGTTTCTCAAAATATCGCCTTTTTTTTAAAATACAAATATTCCCTCTTCCATTAAAACAACACCTTTTATGGAATAATCGCCAAAATTATCACGAAATAATAATAACATAACGATATAAAAAATGACAATGTTTAATAAAATAAACTTGACAAAATACCCTAAATAATATATAAAATAACTTAATTATATATAAATATGCCTTATAATTAAATAATTTTCACATTATCTACTTAAATTATACAATGGAAATAATCTTGTATAAATATATCAAGCCCAGTATATTATTTAGAATATTAACTAAGATACTGACCATCTTCATCATTATCGCCTTCTCTACGGCTTCGTTTGTCATTCCGGCATCTCCCAGCGTTCCCAAAGACGACCTCTACTACGCCCAGAATAAGTATGACGAACTCCTCAAATCTGAAACCAGGAAGTCGTCGAAATCGATGTGGCTCGAAGTTATAAAGCTATTCGATAAGATCGTAAAAGATTATCCCTCATCACCAGAGGCTCCAATCGCCCTATTTGCCGAGGGATGTATATACAGGGAGATGTTCAACTACTCAATCACACTGGGTGAACTTAATAATGCAGAAAAGATTTTCAAGAAGTTTTTGAGGGAATATCCATCTCACGAGCTTTCCGGTGATGCCGAAAAAAACATAAAAGAGATAGAAGACCAAAAGGAGAAAAGTAACCTAGTTAAAGTATCAATTAAACCGCCCAATCCCAAAGAATTCCCGGGACGCGAAACGGCTATAAAAAAACCTGATATAAAAGAAAGCCCAAAAAAGGAGAAGATTACCGAACTTCCCACCCTGAAGATTTCCACATCAAAAATCGCTATAGAGAAAATCAGATATTTTTCAGATTCCGATCATACGAGGGTGGTCGTCGATCTCAATTCCTACGCCACATACAAAGACGCCGTCCTGCCGAAGGACGACGTTTCGGGACTCCCGACGAGGATATATGTCGACATCTTCGGTGTTAAATTATCGCCCAACCTCCATCCACCCCTTCAGGTCAAGGACGGCCTCGTATCCGTAATCCGCTGGTCTCAGAATAAGGATGATACCGTCAGGGTGGTCTTGGACCTAGAGTCCACAGCGGGATACAAGGTCTTCAGCCTCAAAAACCCAAACCGCGTCGTCATAGATGTCATGAGGAATTGATATTGATTTTTGATTTATTAGGAAGGTTTCTTATTGCGTTGCTCTCTTACCCTATAGTCTAATCTTTCCCCCATCAATCATATCTCTTAACTCGACCAGTGCCCCCAGTATCAAAACCGGCGTTTATGAGATGATGAATTGATAGACCCCCTTCCCCCCCGAAAGAACGGGGTGCATGTAATCCCAGTCCGTCTGGTTGAGCTGTTCGGGCTGCCACCCCACGATCTTCTGTAGTTTCAGATTTTTTCTTCCTTGAAAACCGTTGAGCAGCTGGAAGGCGCATTTTATCATCGGCATGGTTATGAACCGGTATTTATCCTTCTTTGAATAGAGATCGGACTTCAACAGGTCGAGCGCGATCTCCGCCCCGAAAAAATCGATGTGGTAGTGTGCGACCGAGACCGAGGTCATACCTATTGTAGAAAATCCCTCACGTAAGAGTAACGTCCCATCATCAAATGCGACGTCATAGCTCCAAATCCAAGTGAGGACCTCTCTCGCCGTAAGGTCGGCCGCCTCCAAGATATCTTTTTAACCCGTCACCTCATAGGCACAAAGGAGCAGTTTCAGGATTACACCCGCCCCCTCCTTGTCGATACCAGTCGTCGAATCTTTAGTTAGTATCCCACCCAAATTAGAGCTTTATCTTTCCCCTACCCTTTATCTCCCATACTCTCTCGACCTCGTCTATTCGGTCATCAACCCTCGATATGTGATCTGTGACCTTTGATCCGTCATCAAATAGATAGACCCGCTTACTCTCTGACCTCTCTACCTCTGCTGGCTCCGGCGTTCCGACTTCTAAGAGGGTCTTTTTCTCGAAAAATCTCAAGTTATGTAATCTCTCAAGCTGATATCAGGTTCTCAAAGATCTTGACCGATTTGACGGCGTCCTCGCCAAACGCATCCACCCCCATCTCCTTGGCGAGCTTTTCCGATGTACACGCCCCGCCGATCGCTATCTTTACCTGATCTCTCAATCCCGCCTCTTTCAGGGCATCGACAACGTCCTTTATAGCACCGATCATCGTTGTCAAAAGCACGGAGAGTCCGATTGCCGGAGCGCCCGTATCCTTTACGGCCTTGACTATCTTTTCTTCGGAGACGTCTACACCGAGGTCTATGACCTTAAAATCCGATGCGGAGAGCATTACGCCAACGATATTTTTTCCGATATCGTGGATATCTCCCTTTACCGTGGCGAGGATCACGGTCCCCTTGCCGCCACTCTCGGCCCTATCTATCTTGTCTTCCAAGATCTCCATCCCCTCTTTCATCACCTCCCCGGCGAGGATGAGGTCGGCAAGATAATATTCGCCCTTCTCGAACCTATCGCCGACGACCGCCATCCCCTCTCCCATACCATCCTTGATTATAGACCACGGCTCAATTCCCTGATCGAGGCACTCTTGCACGATATCCTTGATGTTATCTATATCAAGATCATAAATTGCCTCTTTGACTTTAAGTACGGATTTTCCCATCTTTCTTCAACTCCTTTCAGAATATTCCGAAAATAAATTCAGACAACTTTATATCACATAAAATAGTATAGATTTGTCTTTACTCAAAAATACGTAAACTCTAAATCAATCCTCGAGCATTTTCTTCCGATACTGCGTCATGAAGTTGCGACAGTATTCATCTTTTCCCAGGAGCATCTCCACGACCGTAATCGCCGTCATCATCTTTTTGTCCAGTGGATCCATAATCGCGGAATTCAGCCCCGCCCCCATCGCAAGGGCGATAAACATCCTGTTTATTAGCCAGCGCTTCGGCAGACCGAAGGAGATATTCGAGAGACCGCAGATGATGTTTACGCCCTCGATTCCATCCCTTATGCGACTCATGGAGTCAAGGGCAATGACGCCCATTTTGCTGTCGGCGCTTACAGCCTGGACGAGGGGATCGAGAAAAATCCGCCCCCTCGAAATTCCGAGCCCTTCAAGCTCTTTGACGAGCCTCACCGCATTATCGAAGACGGTCTCGGCATCCTTCGGCATCCCCTTGTCATCCATGCAGAGGGCGACGACGGACGCCTCCCTCTCTGCCAATATCGGTTTCATCCCCGAAAACCTCTTCGACTCAAGCGAGACCGAATTGATCATGGGTGAATTTTTGACTTTATTTACGTTTTTTTTGAGCACATCGACGCTTGAGCTGTCAAGCGATATGCGGATATCGTCAGAGACCCCCTCTACTACCTCGATCATCCACTCAAGTACCTCGGCCTCACTGTCAGGATGGAGCCCCGCATTCAGATCCACAAAATCACAACCGGCTTCATATTGGAGCCTCGCCTCTTGTGCGATCTTCGCGCTGTCCCTTTTCTCAATCGCCTCGCCTATGCTCTTTCTTGTGGCATTGATCCTTTCTGCAACTATTATCATATCCTATCCATTCTTAGAAACAAGGAGACTGAAAAGTATCACACAGGTTTTTTCTTGTCAATATACTTTGAGATTTTCGTCCGAAATTTAAAAAAGGAAAGTTGGGCACATTTTTCTCAGAGCGAAATCGCCGCCTCGAGGGCGATGGCGGTCGGTGGTATCATCTTAAATTCCCCTTTGCGATTTCTATCCAGGGCTTCCTCGGGGCTGATCCACAGGTAATCCGATACCTCAATAGAATCGACACCCGCCCATTGCCCTTCGGGGATCACGGCCCAGAAGAAAACCGTGTAAAACCTCTGGGGCGATAGCTCCGGGGTGATAAAGAGCTGGAGATATTTCAGGCGATCTACGGCGTAGAAAAGTCCCCTATCCCTCAATTCCGTCAAAAATTCCTCAGACGAGATCTCTGTTTTTCCTCTCATCTCAAGATAAATATCTCTTGATATCAATTCCATGTCCTTATCACACAACAAAAGCACGCCCGACTCCTCGAAGAGCTCCCGTATCCCGGCCGTGTAAAAACCAAAAGGTTCGTGACCGTCGCCCTCGATGGTAGAAAGCTCGCCCTCATTCAATCCCAAGACCCTCCCTTTTGCTTCGGGACTCAGATCGGCGTCCTCCACCCTCCCGCCGGGAAAGACATAGAAGCCGCCCAAAAAGCTCATGGTTTCGGGCCTTTTTGTGAGGAATACCTCCCTTTTTCCCCTCTCACCCCTAAGCAGAACCACCGTCGCCGCGGGGACGGGTGTTACGAGCCTATCAGCAGCCATTGATACTCCACAACGTGATTGACAAATTCTCCAATAATCTCATGCGTGTCGTTTGCGATAGAGCCCGATAGTAGTATGTATCTGATTTCGTCGTCGGCCCTCACACCCAAAAGGTCTACCAAACTCCCCCCCTGATATTTAAAACCCGACTTTTCAATAAATCTCTTTATATGTCCAAAATGCAGCGTGACCTCGGTATGTCCAAAGAGGATTATCTTTTTCGGCCACGTGTCAGCTTTTGTGTTTCTCAGCATTTCCGTCATCGAAACGGGAATTTCATAGTCTGACGAGTGTTCCGAAATCCAGAGGTGATCGGTCTTCTTCATCGCCTCTTCGACGAATTTTATCGCACCGGTATTAAGATTAATATTGTCGGGGGCGGAATCTGGCGATATATCGAGTCCCTCAATAAACTCTTTCGCGTCGATTAGATAATCGACCTTTTCTGCTCCGATATTATCCGGGGCCTTTCCGGTATCGATGAAATCTAGAAGCATCAATTTGTCGATATCGACTATCGCCGGAAGGTCTCCCAGGACCTCGTTCGCAATTATGAGGTCGAAGCTTTCGCCTGACCTTAGAAACTCTAAGATATCATAGAGAAAAAATTTGACCCTACCTCCAAAGTGCGAGAGCCTCTGTTTTTGCCTCTCCATGAAAACAGGGCTGATATCCACCATTGTCATCTCGATATCACTAAACCTCGAAAGGATGCCATAGGCAAGATTCCCGTACCCCCCTCCCACCTCGAGGATCTTTGAATTCGGCTTTATCAGTTTTTCCTTTGAAAAAAGGTCACAGATAATATCAGGGTATGTCCTCTTTTTCTTCAAGGCCTGCATATAAAGAGATTTTGGATCCCTCAGGCACTCGCTTATCGTCTGCTCCCAGCCGAGGCTCGCCTTTTCGCTTCGATGATATCGTCTTGTGTCATTAATCGAGATAGGCAATTTCTAATCCTTCAATACATCAGAAAACGCCGATATCGCATCATCGATGTCCTTACTATCTATCCCAAGATGTGTCACGCACCTGATCAGCGTCTCACCGAACGGGAGCATCAATACCCCCCTCTTTCCCATCTCGACGACGATATCCATAGTGCCGAGCTTTGACTTTGATACATCAAATATCACGATATTCGTCTCGACATCCTTCGGATCGATAACGACCCCCGGCATATCCGACAGCGCCTTCGACAGGCGTTTTGCGTTCTCGTGATCCTCCGCGAGCCTCTCGACGTGATTTTCGAGGGCGTAGAGCGCCGCCGCTGCAACTATCCCAACCTGCCTCTGCCCACCACCTATCATCTTTCGGCATCTGTGAACCTTTTCAATGACTTCAGCGTTCGCCGCGATCATCGACCCCATCGGCGCCCCCAACCCCTTCGAGAAACAGATCGTCACGGTGTCAAAATATTTTGCATACTCCTTTGCGGGGACCTTTGATGCCACCTGGGCGTTTAGGAGCCTCGCCCCGTCGAGGTGCATCTTCAAGCCACCCCCTTTCGATACCTCCCGTATTTTCTTTATCTCTTCAATCGGTATGACCGCGCCGCCGTGGCGGTTATGTGTGTTTTCGATGACGACGAGCGAGCTCTTCGGGTAGTGATGGTCTTTCGGGCGTATCGCCGCCCTTACCTGTTCTGCGGAGATCGCACCCCTCATTCCGTCTATCGGACAAAGCTGCACTCCGCAAAAAGCTGCCGAGCCCGCCCCCTCGTAGTGCCTTACGTGACCCTCGGCATCGATTATCACCTCGTCTCCCGGCTCGGTCAACGCCATCACGGAAAGGAGGTTTCCCATAGTCCCGGAGGACACATATATCGCCTTTTGTTTTCCCAGCATATCGGCGACGTAATCCTGAAGGCGGTTTACGGTCGGGTCCTCGCCGAACACATCGTCTCCGACCTCGGCCTCGAATATCGCTTTTCTCATGCCTTCGGTCGGCTTGGTTACGGTATCGCTCCTCAAATCAATCATGGCTTTTCCTTATTTATAATGCCCCTATCTATAATTATTCATCGGTTCTTACAGAGTCTCTTAGCCTCATCGTGAGCTCCCTCAAGAAAGACTCGCTGTCCGTGACGATCCCCAGTGCCTGAAATGTTCCCCTGTCCGTGAGCTTCGTGACGACGGCGGGGTTGATATCTACGGCTATCGTCCTGACGAACGCCGGAAGGAGGTTCCCGACGGCGACGGAGTGAAGCGTCGTGGCTATCATCAGGGCGAGGCCGACACCCGATATGTGAGACCTCATCTTCGATTGCGCCATGATTACATCGGTAATGACCTCCGGCATTGGCCCATCGTCCCTTATCGAGCCTGCCAGGACGAACGGGATATTGTTTTTTATAAGAGAGTACATTACGCCGCTCTTTATGATACCCTTGTCTACGGCCTGTCTGATGCCGCCGGCCTCCCTTACGATATTGATCGCCCTGAGGTGGTATTCATGGCCGCCCGATGCCGGTATCCCCTTATCGAGATAGATCCCGAGGGATGTCCCAAACAGGGCGTACTCTATATCGTGGACGGCAAGGGCGTTTCCCGAAAAAAGCACGTCGACAAATCCCATATCGATGATCTCCGAGAGATACCGCCCCGACCCCGTGTGGATTACGGCCGGCCCCGCCACGATCAGGATTTTTTTCCCCGCCCTCTTTGAATTTACCATCTCTTCGGCAATTCCCAAGATAAGCTGTCCCTTCGGTTTTTCCGATGAGACACCGGAGCCCATAAACTCGAATAGTTCCTTCTCCCTCGACCTCTCAAGGGGTGTTACCTTTATCCCGTCGTGTCCGACAACAATCCTATCGCCCCTCTTCACCTCACCGATGGGGACGGTCTCGGCCGTCGATTTTTCAGCATTTATCCTCACGCCGCAGTCCATCTCGGGATTCTTTACATCCCGCCACTTTCCGCCGAGAAAAATTTGCGTCTCGAGATTTGTGGTCGAATAAAAGTCGTCGGGGAAGACCCCGTCCTTTTTAACCTCCTCCCACTTCACCTCAAGATCTTTTGACACGACCGCACCAAGGCCCAAAACCACATCTATGATGCCGGAAAGGATGTCTTGCTCATCGGAAAAAATCCTTATCCTCGCATA
Organism: uncultured Thermodesulfobacteriota bacterium; assembly: GCA_964506935.1. Taxonomy (GTDB): domain Bacteria; phylum Desulfobacterota; class Zymogenia; order Zymogenales; family Zymogenaceae; genus CAZDOD01. The sequence goes on from CAZDOD010000057.1 coordinate 14,306, forward strand.
ACTGGTCTCGGTCTTCTTCTTACCCATCCTAAACTCTTCGACATCGAAGTTACCTCCCCTCTCCATTATCTCCATAAAGACCTTCGGGAGGATTAGGGAGTCTATGATGTGTCCGGTGAGTTCAATTACCTCTTCGGGCATTTTTGCTTCTCCTCAAATATCAAATTCTTTTATATCAGAAAGGATATGGATAGACAACTATATATTGACAATGGGCGGTTCTTTTGATAATTTTTGATTGAGCTTTAATCTTGAGGTGGAGATGGGGATTACCTACAAGGACTCCGGCGTCGATATAGAGAAGGCCAACCGTTTCCTTGAGAAAATAAAAAAAGATGTTAAGTCAACAAGGACGAAGGGCGTCATCGGGGATATAGGGGGATTCGGGGGATTCTTCAGACCCGATCTAAAGGGGATGAAAGATCCCGTCCTCGTCTCTTCAACCGACGGTGTCGGAACGAAATTAATCATCGCCCGCATGATGGACATCCACGACACCGTGGGGATCGATCTCGTCGGGATGGTCGTAAACGATATAGCGGTTAACGGCGCCGTCCCGCTCTTTTTTCTCGATTACATTGCAACCGGAAAATTAGATGTCAAGGTCACGGCCGATGTCGTATCGGGCATCGCAAGGGGTTGCATAGAGGCGGAGTGCGCGTTAATAGGTGGTGAGACCGCCGAGATGCCCGATTTCTACTCACCCGGCACATACGACCTCGCCGGCTTCGGTGTCGGAATCGTGGATAGAAATTCAATCATCGACGGCTCTGCCGTAAAAAACGGCGATCTGATACTCGGAATCCCGTCATCGGGGCTACACAGCAATGGATACTCGCTCGCAAGAAAAATAGTCTTTGATATACTAAAAATGAAGGTGGGGGATTACGTTGAAGATCTCAGAAAAAAAATCGGCGAAGAGCTCCTCTTACCCACACGAATCTACATTAAGACGATAAAGGCCCTTTTGGGAAAGGTCAATATAGCCGCAATAGCCCACATCACGGGTGGGGGCCTCGTCGACAACATCGGAAGGCTCCTTCCCGCGGGCCTCGGCGCCGAAATCGACGTCAGGAACTGGGATCCGCCTCCGATATTTAAGTTTTTGAAAGGTGCCGGTAAAATCGAAGACACAGAAATGATGCGAACCTTCAATAACGGGATCGGCCTCGCCATAATCGCTGATATAAATGCCGCCAATAAGGCTCAAAAAATCCTTTCCGGTATCGGAGAGAAATCCTCCATTATCGGAGAGAT
>CAZDOD010000058.1:0-14071 GCA_964506935.1 uncultured Thermodesulfobacteriota bacterium
GACCTCACCACCGAGAACGAGGTCTACACCCTTATCATTTTCGTGCACCTCTATATCCACCGCCGCTCCGATCTCCTCTATACCCTCAGAATCCACCTCGACTTCGACCTCTTCATAGTCGCTATCAACTTCCTTGGGGGTCTCCAACCTCTCATCATATTCCCCCATGACCCCCAACTCATTAATGGTACTATCGATCTCCTCATCGGAAGCGATGTCCATCTCTTTGGCCTCAACAATATTCACGTCGGGCTTGCCTAAGAGTTCCGCCTCCTCTTTTGAATCCCCGACTTCAACCATGACCCGACCCCTTCCGCCCTTGTGAGCTTCAGCCGGCTCTTCGCCGTAGCGGATGATCCGCTGGGAATCATAGGACTCCTTGAGGTGTTTGAGCACCATCTTCGATATCGCAGAGAGGGTTTCCATTACGCCGTTGCCCTGAGTGGCAATCGCCTCAAAGTGTGGATAGCCTTTGGCGTTGAGACCCTTATTGAGGTCTTCGGGTTTGCTGATCTCGGAGAGATCCCGCTTGTTGAACTGGAAGACAAGAGGGAGTGTATCGATACTCTTGCCATATTCCCTGAGATTGTCTTCGAGATTTCTCAAGCTCTCGATATTGTCTTTAAACTTTTCCTTTTGGGAGTCAGCGACAAATACTATGCCGTCGGCACCCTTGAGCACCATCTTCCTTGTGGCGTTGTAAAAAACCTGACCGGGTACGGTGTAGAGGTGGAAGCGGGTGGTAAAACCCTTTACATTCGGGATTTCCACCGGAAGGAAGTCGAAAAAGAGGGTCCTATCGGTTTGGGTGGGAAGAGTGATCAACCTCCCCCTATGCTCGGGTCTCAGCCTCTGATATATGTATTGTATATTTGTGGTCTTTCCTGAAAGGCCTGGACCGTAATAGACAATCTTTGCGTTTATCTCTTTATTGGCGTAATTAATAAGTGCCATAAGTCACCTCTTATGACCTCTTTTCCCTTGCTATAAGTATTTTCCTTGCACTGTGGACAACCACGTACGGGATGTTCCTGCTCCCCGCTATTTCCTTGAGGTCTTTTTTGTAGAGGGTGTTGACCAACCTTACCGCAACTCCTGTAGGGGTCTTTGGGTTGGTAACGAGCGCCAGCCTGATTGCGTAGTTTTTCAGCCACTCTCTATTTAGCGTTATCAATCTTATTATCTCGTCGTGTGAATGCTTCGACTGGGCCAAAACAAGAATCTCCCCTTCGGTCATCTTGGGACTCCTCATAACGGCCCCTATTATCGGTTTATTCGATTCCTTGAGAAGTATACTCCTCACTTCTTTATCGCCCGTATGCGCAAGTTGCATCTTTTCGCCGATATTCATTCTCATAATTCTCTGCCCTATATTCAAGCCTTCTAGGTCTTCACCTGTATCGGCGGCGATTGTATCACCGTCATCCTCACCTGCGGGCGCCTTTCCGGAAACTCCGGATCCAGCCTCCATGTCAACATCTTCATCCTCAGATGAGAGCACTTCCTTACCGTCGCCCAAAAGCTCCATCAACCGCTGCCTTGTTGCTCCTCCCTTTACGCTAGGGTTTTTCAGAAGAGATGTGAGAATCTCTTTGGACCTCGAAAGCCTCTCCTGATTTAACGCAATAAGCTCGAGTATATTGATGTTACTCTCAGATGCGAGATGCGAAATAGTTTCATCCAATGTGTTTTTGTTGGTGACGGCTTTTTCGTAGAAGAGGTGTCGCTCCCTGTGGTACCTTACAAGAAAATCAATGATAGAGGGATCGAGATCAGTGTCTATGAGGTTTAATATAATTTCCGGCGAGAAATTTCTGAGCGTCTCTACAGCTGTTTTTTTTACCTCCCCATCCTTGTCATGACAAAGGATATATAAAATCGTCACAACCTCCCTGGGGCTAAACGGGATCGTACCCCTGGCGGCCATTATCCTGACCTCTCTCGGGGAGTCAGGTCTTACAAACTTGACGGCATCCTTGCCTATCTTGATCTTCACCGATCTATCTTTAAAATGACGGGATTATTAGAAAACTACCCAAAAATCCTACCCCACTTCCAAGTTTAGTCCTCCTTCTCCTTTTCGGCCTCCTGTATTATCTTGTCTGCGAGATTCGCCGGGACCTCTTCATAGTGATCGAGTTCCATCGTGAATGTCCCTCTTCCGCTTGTGATGGACCTGAGGTCGGGCGCATAGGTCTGAACCTCGGCCAACGGAACGAGTGCGCGGATAACCTGTATCCCCTCTTCGGCCTGAACACCCGCCACTTTGCCCCTGCGGCTGTTGAGGTCTCCCATGACGTCTCCGACATTATCCTCGGTAACAAATATCTCCATCCGCATAACCGGTTCGAGGAGTACGGGTTTTGAATCCATGAAGCCCTTTTTAAATCCGAGGGAGGCGGCTATTTTGAATGCCATCTCCGATGAGTCGACATTGTGATAAGAACCGTCGACGAGGCTGACCATAACATCAACCACCGGGTATCCCGCCATGACACCACCCACCATCGCCTCTTCGATACCCTTTTTACATGCCGGAATATATTGCTTCGGAATAACGCCACCCACAATCCTATCCACAAACTCGAATCCCTCGCCCCTCTTTTGCGGCTCTATCTCAAGCCATGTATCACCATACTGCCCACGGCCCCCCGTCTGTTTCTTGTATTTGCCCTGAACCCTCGCCTTTCCCTTTATCGTCTCCTTGTAGGGAACCTTGGGTATCAGGAGGTCGACCTCGACACCGAACTTGCTTTTTAACTTTGCAATAACGACTTCGAGGTGCACCTGACCCATCCCCAGAAGCAATAGCTCACGGGTATCCTCATCCCTCCTTATTTCCAGCGTGGGATCTTCCTCCATGAGCCTGTGTATCGAGGTCATAACCTTGTCCTCGTCCCCTTTGCTCTTGGGCTTTAGGGCAAACGACATGACCCTTGGAGGGGTCTTAAATCCCGGAAACACGACTGCAAAAGACTCATCAGTGAGTGTATCCCCCGTGGAGGTGTCCTTGAGCTTAGGGACGGCGCATATATCTCCCGTTGGGGCGGCATTCGTCGGGGCCTGTTCTTTTCCCCTGAGATACAAAAGCTGTCCCACCCTCTCCTTGGTCTTCTTTGTGGCATTCAATACGTTGGAATCGGCCTTCATCGTCCCCGAAAACACCCTGAATACCGAGAGCTTTCCGGCGAATGGATCGGCGATCGTCTTGAAGACGAGGGCCGTGAGGGGGCCGTTAGGATCGGGTTTGACCTCCACCTCTTCACCTTTTGCGGAGTCCGTCGCCTTAATCGGTCTCCTCTCGATGGGAGAGGATGCCGAATCAACTAGAAAGTTAAGGAGCGGCCCAATCCCGATATTCTTCGTGCCGGAACCGCAGAAGACGGGGGTGATATTACCATCCAGTACTCCCCTCTTCAACCCCTTGGCGAGATCCTCGCCGGATAGTTCCCCACCCTCCAGATACTTCTCCAGAAGCGAGTCATCCGATTCGGCGATCGACTCGATCAACTCGTTTCTGAGCTTTTCTATCGTCGAAGAAAGGTCGGCGGGGATTTTTCCCTCCTCAAACTTCCCTGAGGCGTCTCCTGCATAGTTTAGGGCCTTTTTGGAAAAAAGGTCTACAACACCGGAAAAATTCGCCTCTTTTCCAATTGGGTATGTGAGAAGCGTGAACCTCCCCTTGAGAATTGTGCCTAGTGATGAGACCACCCTGTCCAGATCCGACCTCTCCCTGTCGAATTTCGTGATGAAGATTATCTTCGGGATTCCAAGCTCATCGGCCTTCTTCCACATCCTCTCGGTCTGTATCTCTACACCGCTTACCGCATCCACAACGATTAGGGCGTTGTCCGCCACCGACATGCTCGTCTGGGCGTCCGTCGTGAAATCAGCGTCACCCGGTGTATCTATCAAATTTATTTTTTTCTTATTCCACTCAAAGTCGAAAAAAGAAGACCCTATAGATATATTTCTCTTTATCTCATCGGGATCGAAATCCATTACGGCGTTTCCGTCATCGACCCTTCCCAGACGTTTAATAGCACCTGAAGAAAATAGGACGGCCTCTGCCAGGCTCGTCTTTCCACAACCACCGTGACCCAAAAAGGCAACGTTTCTGATATCACTGCTCTCGTACTTCATATAACATGCTCCTGTTCAAATATAATGTCACATCATATATTATTTGGGGGGGTTGTCAAGGGAAGTTTGTCCCGCCCCTTTTAGACGATGTATTTGCCCTGTATTCTACTTACGATTTAATGTGTAGATGATCTTGAGGCCCTCTAAGGTAAGATAGTGATCCACCTCATTAATGGTTTTCGATTCTAACGCTATCAAATCGGAAAGCCCTCCTGTCGCAATGACCCACGGGTCGTTTCCGACCTCCATTTTCAACCTGTTTACCAGCCCGTCGACAAGATCGACATAGCCAAATATAATTCCCGACTGTATGCTGTTTATAGTGTTTTTTCCTATCACGCTCTTCGGCTTTACGAGCTCGACCTTGGGGAGTTTGCTCGCCTTAAAAAAAAGCGCCTCGGCCGATGTGTTCAGCCCAGGTGCTATTACCCCCCCGATATATTCGCCCCTTTTATCAACACAGTCAAATGTGGTAGCGGTGCCGAAGTCGACGACGATTACCTCTTTTTTGATGCGATGATAGGCGGCAACGGAGTTTACGATCCTGTCGGCCCCGACCTCTTTGGGATTGTCATAGTGAATCGACATGCCGGTCTTGATTCCGGGTCCCACATACATAGGCTCGATATTGAAATATTTTTCACACAATTCACCGATAATCCCAACCATTGGGGGGACGACGCATGAGACTATTATATTGCTGATATCCCTCGAACTTATCTTCGATGAATAATATAGACTCTGGATCAATACCCCATACTCATCGGCAGTTCGGTCGGTGACCGTTACGATCCTCCAATCGGCGACGAGGTCATCGCCGTCATAGACCCCGATAACCGTATTGGTATTTCCCACATCAATGACAAGAAGCATTTTTCCCGCCTATTTCTCGAAACTTAAATCACCCGAGACGGCCTTGTGGATATCACCTTCGTCATCCTCTACGATGAGAAAGCCGTCACCATCGACACCAATGGCGACCCCGGAGATATCCCTTCCGCCCACCTCGATTCTGATACGCCTTCCGGTGGTCTCGCAGAAGACCCTGAATCTGTCGATTATATCACCGAACTCCAAAGATGTATACTTTCCATACCAATTATCCATACGATAAAAGAGCTTAAAGAGGACATCTTTTATGGAGACCTTATAACCCAGCTCGATATATAGCGATGTCGCTATCTCTGAGACCTCTTGGGGCAGATCCTTCTTGGAGCAGTTGAGGTCTATCCCAATACCGAGGACGTAGAAATTTTTGCCGGCACCCTCACTTCCCATCTCAAGTAGTATCCCCGATATCTTCTTCCCGTTAACCATGACGTCATTGGGCCACTTTATAGACACGCCCTTGGGCACATAGTCATCGAGGGTCTCGGCCACCGATACCGCGGCGAGGATGTTTAGAAGCGACGCCTTCTTCGATGAGACGTTCGGCCTCAAGACGACAGATAGATATATATTCTGTCCCCCAGGAGAAGACCATATTCTCCCCCTCCTCCCCTTCCCGCTCCGCTGACTTCCGGCGATGACGACCCACCCCTCATCGACACCCTTCATTGCAAGGTCAAATGCGTCACTGTTGGTCGAGTCGGTCTCCTCGAGGTAGATGATCTCTTTTCCGATCACCTTTGTCTTGAGCATCGCCTTAATAGAGAAGGGGAGATTCTCCATCATGTAATCTCAATCTTCATATTGATGTCAACTGACCTTGCGGAGTGGGTGAGGTATCCCATCGAGATGAAATCGACCCCGGTCTTCGCGTAATCGGCGACGGTTTCTGGTGTCACGTTGCCCGACGCCTCGGTCAGTGCCCTCCCCCCGACGAGCTTTACGGCATCGGAGACCTCGTTTGTGCTCATATTGTCTAAAAGCAGGATATCGGCCCCAGCCTCTATCGCCTCTTTGATCTCGGTGTTATTTTTCACCTCGACCTCTATTTTTGATGTGTGGGGGGTCTTTTCCCTCGCAAGGGCAACGGCCCTCCCGATGCCGCCCGAGGCCGTAATATGATTGTCTTTTATCAGGACGCCGTCCGAGAGCGAAAAGCGGTGATTATAGCCTCCCCCCATCCTGACGGCGTATTTTTCGAGATACCGCCACCCCGGTGTAGTCTTTCTCGTGTCGGTGATACGGATATCGCTCCCCCTTATCTTTTCGACACAGGCCCCTGTCAGGGTGGCGACGCCCGAGAGCCTCATCAGGAAATTTAAGGCCGTCCTCTCACCCATTAAGATGGTCCGGGTCGGGCCCTCAAGCTTAATTATCTCATCGCCCGCGGATAACCTATCGCCGTCGCTTCGGGATTTTCCGAACTTCACCCCCTCCCCGATCCTGTCAAACACCGTCCGGAAGACAAAAATCCCGGCCAGTATCATATCTTCCTTCGCCGTGACAACGGCGCGGGAGATAGATTTTTCGTCTATCGTCGAATATGTCGTAATATCCCCGCCGCCCAGGTCTTCCGACAGGGCGAGGTCTACGAGATCTATGACTTGGCGAACCGTTTCCAAAAAAATCTATATCCTATATTAAATACTATTTTTTCAGATACCGCTTTACGATTTCTATCCTGTTTTCGAGCTCAGCCTTTTTGAAGACGAGCTTCTCCTTTTTATTTCTTTCCTTCTCTATCACGTCTTCGGGCGCCTTTTGAATAAACTTCTTATTCGAGAGCTTGCCTTCGACGGAAGAGAGCTCCTTTATCACCTTCTCAACCTCGGCATCCAACCTCCCCTTTTCCAAAACCGGATCAACGACACCCTCAAGGGGGACATCGATGACATAATTTCCACTCACAACAGTAGAGGCGAAGGTCGGCCTCTCAATATCCACACCGATATCTATTTTGCCTGTGCCCGAAAGCGTCTGGATGTAGGTGATATTCTCCTCGATGGATTTCAGGCGCGAATCTGAATCGGAGGTAATTACGACAGAAAGCTTCTCCTTGGGGTGTATCTCCCATTCGCTTCTGACATTCCTGATCCCAGTAATTATCTCCTTGATCTCACCGAAAGAGACCTCATCCTCATCAAAGAAGAGCGAATCATCTTTTACGGGAAAGGGCCCCCTCACTATGCTCCCATTGCGCGACGGAAGCTTTGAATATATCTCTTCGGTCACAAAGGGCGTAATGGGATGAAGGAGCTTGAGTATCGTGTCGAGGCTGTAGACGAGGATATCCCTCACCCGCTTTTTCGCCGCATCTTCCTCGGAGTATAGATATATCTTGCTCAATTCGAGATACCAGTCGCAGAACTCGTGCCAGATAAATTGATACAGCGATGAGGCGGCGTTATTAAACTCGTAATTGTCGAACGCGGAGGTAACCTCGGAGACGACCTTCTGCAGGCGGCTCAGAATCCACCTGTCGGCGAGTGTCAAATCCCTACCCTTAAAATTGAAATCGGGGACATATTCGTCGTCGAGGTTCATCAGGACGAAGCGGGCGGCGTTCCAGAGCTTGTTTATGAAAAACCTGTATCCCTCTATACGGCTCTCCGACAGTTTGATGTCGCGTCCCTGTGCGGCGAATGCTGAGAGCGTGAAGCGAAAGGCGTCCGCCCCGTACTGCTCTATTACGACCAGCGGATCTATGATGTTTCCGAGGGATTTACTCATCTTTCGCCCTTCGGGATCGCGGACGAGGGCGTGGATGTATACGTCTCTGAACGGGACATCGCCCATGAAGTATAGCCCCATCATCATCATCCTCGCCACCCAGAAAAATAGGATGTCAAAACCGGTGACAAGGCAAGACGTCGGGTAGTAGACCTCGAGGTCTTTGGTCTTATCGGGCCAACCGAGCGTCGAAAACGGCCACAGGGCCGAGCTGAACCACGTGTCGAGGACGTCGGTCTCCCGCCTGAGGTTCAATCCCTTACATTTGGTGCATTCTTTTAAATCATCCATCGAGACAAGGACCTCACCACAGTCGTCACAGTACCATGCGGGTATCCTGTGCCCCCACCATATCTGACGGGAGACGCACCACGGTTTGATGTTTCTCATCCACTCAAAGTATGTCTTCTCCCACTGCTGGGGGACTATCCTCGTCCTTTTGTCCTCGACGGCACTGATTGCCTCTTTCGCCAGGACTTCGGCCCTCACGAACCACTGCTTCGAAAGCAGCGGCTCGATATCTGTACGGCATCGGTAGCAGAGCCCCACCGGGACGTCGTAGTCTTCGACCCTCTCCAATAGATTCTGTTCCTTGAGGTCGGAAACAACCGCGTCCCTCGCCTCGTAGCGGTCCATCCCGACATAGGGGCCCGCCCCCTCATTCATCGTCCCGTCCTGATTGATCACGACGATCCGCTCTAATTCGTGGTCGTTTCCTATCTCAAAGTCGTTAAGGTCGTGGGCGGGGGTGATCTTAAGCGCCCCGGTTCCAAACTCCATATCGACGTATGGGTCGAAGATGAGCGGGAGCTCCCTCCCTATGACCGGGAGGATTACCTTTTTACCTTTAAAAACACTGTACCTTTTATCTTCGGGATTTACCGCAACGGCTGTATCCCCGAACATCGTCTCGGGCCTCGTCGTAGCGACGACGACATATTTCCCATCCTCACCCAAAACCGGATATCTGATGTAATACAGGCTGCCCTTGCGATTTTCGTGCTCGACCTCGAGATCGGCAAGCGCCGTACGGCACCTCGGGCACCAGTTTGTAATATAGTCGTCCCTGTATATGAGCCCGTCGTTAAAGAGCGTCACGAAGACGTATCTCACGGCACGTGACAATCCCTCGTCCATTGTGAAGCGCTCTCGGCTCCAGTCGCACGACGCCCCGAGTTTCTTTAATTGATTTATTATGACTCCGCCATATTTTTTACGCCACTCCCAGACCCTTTCGACGAACTTCTCCCGGCCGAGGTCGTGGCGGGTCTTTCCCTCTTCGGCGAGTCCCTTCTCTACCACATTCTGTGTGGCTATTCCAGCATGGTCGGTACCGGGCATCCAGAGCGTGTTTCGGCCCTGCATCCTCCTAGTCCTTATAAGGATATCCTGAAGCGTGTTGTTCAGGGCGTGGCCCATATGGAGTGATCCAGTGACGTTGGGGGGGGGAATTACGATGGAATAATGCTCGGAATTCGATTCGTTGTCGGCCCAAAAAAGATTTTGTGTCTCCCAGAATTTATACCACTTCTCCTCGATATCGGAAGGATCGTATCCCGTGTCAATTCGTTGCACCCTGCTTTTTCCCCTTTCATCTTTGATATAAAAAATCAGGGGATTTCTAGATCCCCTGTGTCTTCACCACATTATATATCTTTTTATGCAAGCTCTCCTTTGAGCCTTCTTATCTCCTCTTTTATGAGCTCTTCGGCAAGCTCAGGCACAACCTCCCACGCTACCTTCTCTATGACCTCACGCGCTATCTTATTGACCACCTTGGAGAGTTCCTTCTCGCTCATCTTGGACGCATCCCTATCCGATACCAAACCCGCCTCGTGGACCTTCTCGGCCACCATCTCGGTAATGCGTTTTTTATTATCGGTCACGACATCATCAACCAATCCCGCCATCCCTCTTTTATCGACGGAAGGCCCCTCAAAGGTATCCCGATCCGCTGTATACTCTTCAAAATCGGTGACCTCGCCAAAGTCGACGTCGGTCCCTTTAGATACAAATTCAGTATCAACATCGGGGGCCTCGCCGAATTCATCGGAGACCTCGAAATCAGAATCGGCCTCCTCCTCCCATTCGATACCATTTGACTCCTTGGAGGCCTCGGGAGTATAAAACTCTCCCTCTTCGCCCGACGTATCCGATGACAGATCCCCTCCATCCTCTAAAGGAACTTTATAATCATCTACGAAAAATTCCCCTTTATCCCCTTCCGTTTCATCGAAATCATCCAATTCGACCTCATGAAAACCTCTCAGGTCGGAATCCTGTCCTATCATCTCGTCCTGGGCTGATCCTTCATGTTCATCTAATCCCTCTTCCTCGAGGAATTTCTTCAATTCATCTTCACTGATCTCCTTGCCCAGTTCAAATCCATCGGCATCCATGCCCTCACTGTCGCCCAAGAGAACCTCCTCTTCGGCTTCCCCTAAAGACGGCCCCCCCTTATCAATTTCACCCTCTGAGGAGGTATCTGCATCGTCCCAGAGGTCGCTCTCCATATCTGCCTCGCCTCCCGCTGGGGTTTTCTCATGGCCCGCTATATCCTCGAACTCCTCGACCGACCAGATATCATCCGCTCCCCTTCCGCGGGAAGATTTGGTCTCTGTGGGGGTCTCCATATCGATATCGGAAAATGCCGTGTCGGCCTTCATCGATACGGTTTCCTCCATTACCGAAGTTATCTCCAGGGGCGTCTCGAAACCGAGCTCGTCGCCCCTCATCCCCGAAGACACGGTCTTGTCCACACCGCCCAGAAATACCATCTCCTTTACCTTGTTTATCAAGGTATGGGACTCGAAGGGTTTCTTGATGAAATCGTTGGCCCCGACTTCCTTCGCCCGTTCCTCATCGAAGGGCTCAAAGGTACCGGTCAATAGGACTATCGGTATGTTCTTTGTCTCGCTTTGTTTCCTGATCTCCTCACATACCTGATAACCGTCCTTGTCAGGCATGACAACATCCAAAAGGATAAGATCGGGCCTTGTCTCCCTTGACTTCGATATCGCTTCGGTCCCGTTATCAACAATGGTCAAGTCGAAATCCTCATGGGCGAGGGTTATGCTGATTACCTTCTGAATCGTTACACTGTCATCAGCCAAAAGGATTTTTTTAGACATTTGCCTTCACCGTTTCTCAAATAGTTAATCTGATTCCGCCAGGGCGCCAACGTTGAGTATGATGAAATTCTTATCGTTTAATACGCCCCTGGCCTTAAAAAACCTCTTCACAACCCCTTTAAAATCTGAAGGGATTGGGGAAGGTTCCTGTTCTATCTGAACCACCTGGTATTCCCCATCTATAGAGAAACTAAAGTTGTCTCCCTCGTGCCCGACAATAAGCGCCATTTCGCCACTGTCATCACCCGCGAGGCCTATCCGCCTCTTAAGGCTCATCAGGGGGATGGGCTTTCTTTCATGGAGGATAAATCCCATAAAATATTCAGATAAAAGGGGTGCCGAATAAACTTTATTTATCGATATGACCTTAACAACCTCCCCGATTGATACCCCGAAGTACCTCTTTCCAAGTGTAAATAGAAAATATTGCTTTTCAGTATCTCCGTCAAAAAGTCTCATCTTTGTATTATGAAAAAACTCAATGAGAAGGCGAAAACTTGTCTATAAAACACGAGACATCCAGAAGAATGATCATATCCTCCATCTTCATAAGGAGCGCCTGATAGACATCGGTGGCCTTGTTACTTGCGATTTCTGGAAAGGGAAATCTATTAAAATTCTCTTCTTCCTCGACACCATCTATACGATCTGCTATGATACCCATCTTCGGATTTTCTTTTGACTCCTCCAGATCACGCTTGAGCACTAGAAGGCTCTTTATCCCCAGTTTGTCGCCCAAGGTATCCTTATTTTGACCGAGCTCGAAATATTTCCTGAAATCGAGTATCGGTATCTTACCTCCCCTCAAACTCACAAAACCCAAAAAATCCTCCCCTTCGTCACCCCGTATAATATCACCCACCTGTAGGATCTCGGAGATATGATCAACTTTGAGCCCGAAATATATCCCCGCCACAGAGAATATAACTATGAGTTTCCTTCCCTTGACAGGGGGATATTTGTGACCGAGCAACTCGCCTCCCAAAAAATCAGGTCCATTTCTAATAAATGGCCTAAAAACCTTCCCGAATTTTAATAACTTTATATTACAGAAAATATCACAATTGCCGATTTGTGTCAAGCCCTAAATACCTCGGCCGTATGTCGCATCCCCCAAGGATCATTCCGCCTTGACAGACGCATCAATTACGAGTATATTTAGGGCGTTTAAAAAAGAGGAGGCCAAAAAATAGGAGCCCAAATATAGGAGATAAATATTGGAGGCAACTATAGGAGGCATACATGGGAGGGAATGGAAATATCCTGGATAAGATAAAATGGCTCGGCCATGCGGGTTTCAGGATCGAGGGGTCGAAGGTGGTATATATCGACCCGTTTAGCATCAAGGGCGGAGCAAAAGCCGACCTCATCCTCGCGACCCACACACACTACGACCACCTTTCCCCCGACGATATCAAGAGGGTCTCGGGAGAAGACACGACGTTGATTACCTCTTCAGACGCCAAAATAGATTTTATAAAAGACATCATAAAGATGAAGCCGAAAGATAAGGTTGAAATCAAGGGTATTGTCATCGAGGCCGTCCCGTCCTACAACAGAGATAAGCCCTTCCACCCCAGGGCCAACAACTGGCTGGGCTATATAATTACGATTGACGGATCGAGGATCTACCACACCGGAGATTCGGACTTCATCCCCGAAATGGAGGGGATCACCTCCGACGTCGTCCTCATCCCGGTCGGTGGAACATACACCATGGATGCAGAAGCGGCGGCGAAGGCCGTCCTCTCCATGAACGTTAAATATGCGGTCCCGATGCACTGGGGGGAGATCGTGGGCGATATCGGTGACGCCGAAAGATTCAAAGAACTCGTCGGGGACAGGGCAAAGGTCGCCATACTCAAGAAGGAATAACGGTCAAAAAAAACAGAAAGACACACCGATTTGGCGAAAAGAAATCCTTGCCCTAATTTCAGCAAAATGATAAAGAGAGACTTTAGTTTTTTCATAAAAACCACTTTACGGAGCAAAAAATGAAAATCAGGTTTGCCCTTTTATTTATTTTCCTTTTCTTTATCTCGTCTTCAACGCTTCTCTCCGAAAATGAGAGGTCGCTTACTATAATCCACACAAACGACCTCCACTCGCACCTCCTCGGGCATAATCCCAACAGGGACTATACCCCCGACACAACCGGGGATGACGAGACCCTGGGAGGCTGGGCGAGGCTGGCGCACATAATCGATCTCGAAAAATCGGCCCGTGATAACCCTGTGCTGACGCTCGACGCCGGAGATTTTCTGATGGGGACGCTGTTTCACATGATCAGCCGCGAGGAGGCGGTGGAGCTAAACCTCATGGCCGAGATGGGCTATGACGCGACCACGCTCGGAAACCACGAATTCGACCTCAAGCCCGACGGACTCGCGAGGATACTCGAATCCGCCGCGAGAAACGGGAAGATGCCCTATGTCGTGGCGTCAAACGTCGTCTTCAGCGAAGAAGACACCGGAGACGACCGTCTCGAAGAGGCCTTCGACAGGGGTCTCGTCAGACCTTACATTGTACTAGACAAGGATGGGATGAAGATCGGCCTCTTCGGGCTTGTAGGCGCCGACGCCGCCGAGGTCGCGCCGTTCGCCTCGCCGGTCGAGTTCGAGAACATCGTCGAGGCATCTAAAAGAATGGTGAAGATTCTAAGAGATGACGAAAAGGTCGACCTGATCATTTGCCTGTCGCACAGCGGCCTGAGATTCGACGGAAGGGATTCCGAGGATGAAATCCTCGCACAGGAGGTCCCCGACATCGACATAATAATCAGCGGTCACACCCACACGAGGCTCGAAGAGCCGATCGTAATCGGAAAGACGATAATCGTCCAGGCATGGGAATACGGCAAGGCGGTCGGGGTGCTCGACGTCACGGTCGGGCCTGACGGCCCGACGCTCAAAGAATATAGACTCATCGACGTCGACGACTCGATAAAGGGAGACCCGAGGATATCCGACATTATTGAATCGAAGATAAGGATCATAAACGACAGGGTATTAAAAGAATACGGCCTGACATTTTATAAGGACGTCGCCGAGACCGATTTCGATCTTATCCTCAAGGAAGAAGAGTCGGGTATCGGAAATATGATTACCGACGCCATCCGTTGGTACGTTGACCAATATGAATACGACCCTAACGACCCGATGTCTAGAACAAGGGTGTCG
>CAZDOD010000058.1:14081-15000 GCA_964506935.1 uncultured Thermodesulfobacteriota bacterium
CGATCCAGTCTAACGGCGTAATAAGGAGTGATATCCTCGTCGGAAAAACGGGGATCATCGGCGTCTCCGACCTCTTCAGGACGGTCCCGCTCGGCATCGGAAACGACGACTCGATGGGATACCCACTCGTCAGCTTTTACCTATACGGATCGGAGATCAAAAAGGCTATGGAGGTCCCGACCTCGATCTACCCGATAAAGGGGAGCGACTACTTCCTGCAACTCTCGGGGCTCAAGGTTAAATACAATCCGAACAGGATGATCTTTGACCGCGTGACCGAAATCTTAATCGAGGACGAAAACGGCGATTACGTGCCGCTCGATTACTCCGAGTCGAACAAAGAGCTCTACAAGGTCTCAACGAACTTCTACAACGCATCATTCATCAAGGTCGTCGGAAGCTTCACCAACGGCATCCTCACGATGGTGCCGAAAGACAGGGACGGAAACGTCATCGATGACCTCTCGACCGTAAGAGTCGATGCCGATAAAAATAGGGACGGCACCCAGGAGCTCAAAGACTGGGCGGCGACGTTCGAATACATATCCACCTTCGATGACTCGGACGGAGACGGGATCCTCGAGATTCCCGAGAGATATAGTAGCACATCCGGACGCTTCGTAAGCGAGCCGAGCATGAACCCGTATAAGCTCGTAAAGGGCGGAAACTACCTCACATGGATAGCCTTCTGTGTTGCTCTGCTGGTGATTATCATCGCGGCGCTGATAATCTATTTTGTCATTAAGATTATCAGGAGGAAAAAGAAATAGACGAATATCTAATTTCTTGAGGTATGTCGATATGAAAAAGGTTATTTTTTTGATTTTTATCCTATCACTCGTATTTTCATTCTCAACGGCCGCTTTTGCCGACGAGGTAAAGCTCGTACTTCAGGGATATACCATAACAGTCACAAAAG
>CAZDOD010000059.1:0-14937 GCA_964506935.1 uncultured Thermodesulfobacteriota bacterium
TTCGCCATTTCGGCCACCCAGTATTTCGCCATCGAGACCTTCTTGACCACATCCTTGCCCTCCATGTGATCGAGCGTGAGGGCCTCCATGAAAGTCCTTCCGATCTCGACATCGGTCGCCATCTCGGCGAGCTTAAACGAGTTGTGCTGGAAGCGGGATATCGGCCTCCCGAAGGCCTCCCTGCTCTTTGTGTATTCGATCGTGCATTCGAGGGCGAGCTCTGCGGCGACCTGCGATCCCCAAGCCGAGACGAGGCGCTCCTGCTGGAGTTTTTCCATCAGGTACTTGAAGCCGCCGCCCTCCACTCCGAGGAGGTTTTTTTGCGGGACGCGGCAGTCCTCAAAGAACAGCTCGGCGGTGTCCTGGCTCTTCATCCCGATCTTTTCGAAATTCTGGCCCTTTACGAATCCAGGAGTCCCGTCCATGACGACGATCAGGCTGATTCCGGAATAGGGCGGGTCCGCCTTGGGATCGGTCTTTGCGGCGACGATGCAAAGGTCACAGTTTATCCCGTTCGAGATAAATGTCTTCTGGCCGTTGATGATGTAGTCGCCGTTGTCCTTTATGGCGGTCGCCCTGATCGCGGCGAGGTCCGATCCGGTGTTAGGCTCGGTCATGGCGACGGCGGTTACGATATCGCCCGATGCGCATCCCGGGAGCCACTCTTTTTTCTGCTCTTCTGTGCCGTATGAATAAATGTATGGGACAATTATGTCGCTGTGGAGCGGTGTTGCGAGCCCCGTGTGGTTGGTCCTTCCTATCTCCTCGAGGGTGATAACGGAATACTCGAACCCGACCCCGACGCCGCCGTATTCTTCTGGTAGCCACGAGCATAAGAAGCCCTGCGCCCCGAAGTCCTTCCATGCCTTTTTCGGGACGATGCCGGCCTTCTCCCACTCGTCGACGTATGGAGTTACGTTGTCGGCGAGATACTTTCTAAGCGCATCCCTGTAGATGCGGTGTTCTTCCGAATAAATCTTATCCAATAGTGACATCTCTTGATTACCTCCTCGAATTTTGCGTAATGGGCGTAATGCTGATTTTTCATAAAAGCTCTATTTTCGTTTCATCCCCCTTATCGCCAGGGGCAAAACCCTCTTTTTTTGTTTGTCTGACGCTGTATCTCCCCCAGCGGAAGGGATTTATGAATCTGAGTCTATTTTTCTCAACGTAATTTTCGACGTAATGTATCTCGGCCTTTCCGGTCTCGGTATCTATGACGGCGTAGCTCGGCCGCGGGTCGCTCGCCTGGGGCTCTCCGACGGAGCCGGGGTTGATTACTGTTGTGTTTTTCAGTCTTACGATCATGGGGACGTGGGTGTGTCCCAGAATGATGTAGTCGTATCCAAGATCGTCAAACGCATCGAAGTCGGAATATTCGGGATAAATATATTCGTTTTTCGGATTATTCGGACTCCCGTGTGTCAGGAGGATTTTTTTGTCGTCGATAGAGACTTCGATCTCATAGGGGGCGTCTTTTAGTCTTCGTATCAGCTTCCCCAGTTTTTCGTCTTTCCCGAAGTTCTCGTAATAGAGGACGGCCATCTCCTCGTGGTTTCCCTTTATGAACGTGCTGTTTTTTGTGTCGATTATCTCGAACAGCTCCACAAGATTTGCGGCCCTCCCGGCGATGTCTCCGGCGACGAGAAGCGAATCAATGTCCGGCATCTCGGCGATTGTCGCCTTGAGGGCATCGATGTTTCCGTGGATATCTGATATTATTCCAATGAGCATAATAAAAGGGTGGGGCGGAGTAATTTCTCTCCGCCCCAAGTAGATTTTTTTATTTCTGTAAAAACGGCATCATGTAGACGAAGGTATCCTGTACACTTTGAGTTTCCTTTATCTTCGACATGTCGGTGATCTTCGCCCAGCTGTCCCTTATCTGTTCCGCCTTGACCTCGCCCTTGCCGTCCCCGATAAGCGTGCCTTCTCCTATCATGATGGCAGCCCTGCTGTACCAGCCGAGGCCGGCGTTGAAGATGTATCCTGAGTCCTGGCATTCCTCGGAACAGAGATACACCACGAGCGGTGTTATGAATTCGGGTTTTAGCTTCTCGAAGAACTCGGGCGGCATGACGTCTTCGGTGAGCCGGGACGCCGCCACAGGGGCGATGGTGTTGACCTTGACATTGTATTTCGCCGACTCAATCTTTAGGGAATTCATGAGACCGACGAGCCCCATTTTCGCCGCCGAGTAGTTGGTCTGGCCGAAGTTGCCGTAAAGGCCGGCGCCTGAGGTGGTGAAAATAATACGGCCATAGGCGTTTTCCCTCATGATGGCAAAAGCAGGCTGGGTCACGCAATAGGCTCCCCTGAGGTGTACGGCCATGATGGCGTCCCACATCTCAGGCTCCATCTTGTTGAAGCTCTTGTCCCTGAGTATCCCGGCGTTGTTGATGACGATATCGACCTTCCCGAAATTGTCGACTGCAGTCTTGACCATGTTCTTTCCGCCCTCGACTTCGGCTACCGAGTCATAATTGGGGACGGCCTCGCCCCCGGCCTTCTTGATCTCGTCAACCACGGCGTCTGCGGCCGATTTGCTTCCCCCCGTCCCGTCACGTGCGCCGCCGAGGTCATTTACAACAATCTTACAGCCCCTCTTGGCAAGCTCAAGGGCGTAGGTCCTACCGAGGCCCGCGCCGGCTCCGGTAATAATGGCTACTCTTCCATCGAAACTGATATCTCCCATTTTAAACTCCTCTCTTTGAATTTATCTAAATGAACTCAATAAATCTAAAAAACCTAAGAAGCGGTTTGATCGAAATATCGGAAATATCTCGAAAATATCTAAGGAGGTCTTTATCTTACTCCGAAATCTGGAAGACAAGAGGGCCATAACTCCCAGCCTCCCTTTTAATCTCTACCTTTCGACCCATTCTGCGATAGGATACTATCTAAAATGGATCAAGATCCTGATCATTTAAAGAGAAAGATTCCAAAAGTAGATAATACCCGCCACCCAAAAACGATCATCCGCCCAAGATTTTTGAAATCGGAGGTTAAGCTACGAAAAATCACGTGATGAGATTTTATTACCCCAAACGATTCCATTTACTATTTTATTTGCTGGGGAGTGCCGCGGTAAAACTTCCCGTGAGCTTTACGCCTCCGGTTGCATCTTTGGCCTCTATCTCGTAGTCGACACCCTCTTCGGACTTATTTGCAACCTTTGCCGTAACCGTTATTGTTGCCCTGTCCTTGGTGTTTTCAAAGTCGTTTAAGTCCGCCGGCTCCGTCATCCCGGAGAACCTGACCTTGAATTTTTTGAGATACTTCTGCGGTATCCAGCCGGTGATCGCCCTGCCGACGATTCCCATAATGAGCATGCCGTGGGATATGACATTTGGCATCCCGAACATGGCCACGAATGTGTTGTCGTGATGAAGCGGGTTAAAATCTCCAGACGCACCGGCGTAACGTACGAGATGTGTCCTGCTGATTGGGTCAGAGGTGAATGCAGGCAACTCGTCCCCGACCTTGACATCTTCAAAATATACTTCTTTTGCCATGGTTACCTCCTACCTCTCAACCAGGGTCGAGCGGGATTTTATGACCAGCTCGCCCTTCTGATTTTTGATTTCCGTCTCGAGGACGGTGAACTCCATGAATTTTCCGGGCTTGTTCTTTTTTTCCTTCTCGTACATGTCCACCACTTTCGTTTTGCAGGTGACAACGTCTCCCGGATGGATCGGCGCGAAATATTCATATTCCTCTTCGCCGTGAAGGAGCCTCCCCAGGTTTATGCCCAATGTCGTTATTATCGGCATAAGACCTCCACCGCCCCACAGGGCGAAGCAGGTCTGAAAGGTGGGTGGACAGATGATGTCATCATATCCCTCCTTTTTGGCATGGCTGCTGTCCGTATAGACCTTGTCTACCTGATCTTTGCCCTCCTTCTGTGAGATCGCCATGGCGAACTCGGCTACCTTGCCCTTTTCAACCTCGAATTTGAACTCGGGAAATTCCATCCCCAATTTAGATTTGTCTGCCATAGAAAGCCTCCTAAGATAGGTAAATCTTTTATAAATAAGCCTCTCTAGAGATCAGCGGCATCTCTCTCTTTGATCAATCCCTCAAAATTCAGCTTTAATACCTTTTCCCTCGTTGTAAGTCCCGTAAATATCGCTTGGGATATATCCTCCACCAGGTCCTCTATAGGAATTTCCCTGTTGAAGATGAGCCAAGGGATGCAGACATGTTCGATCGTCCCAAGGAGCATGTCCCTTACTATATGTGGATTTATATGCGATGAGATCTCACCCTCCTTTATGCCGTCCTCGATGATGCAAAGGATAAGGTCGGAATAGAGTTTGAGATTCTCATAGGTCTTGCTCTTGAAGTAGTCCGGGTCTATGCGGATCTCGAGCGTCATTATCTTTGTGAAGTTTTTATTGCTGCGGAAGTAGTGTAGGTGGCACCAGATTATCTTTCTGAGCTTGTTTGTGGCCCCCTTTATTCCTTGAAGGTGATCAATGACGAAATCGGCGTATTCCTTCATGTTGCTTTCGGGGGCGGCGTAGAGCAGGTCCTTTTTGTTGGTGAAATATTCGTATATCGTCCCCTCCGCCACGCCGGCGTCACGGGCGATCTCCGAGACGGTTGTCTCAAAGTAGCCCTTATCGGCGAAGATCTTTTGGGCGGCCGCAAGTATCCTCTCCCGCTTATCACCGCCGTTTCGCTGGTTCTTCAGGCCCTTGGAGACACTTCCATCCACCCCAACCCCCTTGAGCCTGTTTTGAACATCATTCAATTTCTTTTTATTTTCAGGCATTTTAGAGCTTAAAAAGACCCCTCCTTTTTTCGCTACCGAACGCTGCTCAATTATATTTTTTAGTTTACCCTTTTGTCAAGTAATAAATATCATTAAAAAAAAATCTTTTTACGAAAACACTTGACAAAAACGATAACTTATACTAAAAGAGTTTTGAGGGAGGCTCATTTATTGAGGATTTTGGGGCGTTGGCGCATGGTTATTAATTTTTAATAAAAATAGATGATGCAATCTAAAAAATCCGGATATTTGCCGACAACTATTAAAAGGAGACTATGGAAATGATAGGTATTACATCTTTCGGAGGTTACATACCGAGGTACAGGCTGAATCGAGGTGTTATTTTTGGAGCGATGGGATGGTTCAATCCTGTAACCATTGCAGTCGCCCAGGGCGAAAAATCCGTAGCGAACTACGATGAAGACAGCATAACGATGGCCGTGGCCGCCGGGCTGGATGCATTGGGGGGAATAGAAAGGGATAAGATAGAAGGCGTCTATCTAGCCTCGACGACCCTACCGTACAAGGAGAGGTCTTGTGCAGGGATTTGTGCTTCTGCGATGGATCTGAGGAGTGATCTGAGAATTGCGGATTTTACAGAGGCCATCAAGTCAGGGACCACCGCAGTAATCGCAGCCGCCGACGCCGTAAAGGCGGGCGAGGCGAACAACATCATGGTGCTTGCAAGTGACTTTCGCCTCGGGAGAATGGGAAGCATGGTAGAGCAGTTCTACGGTGACGGAGCGGGATGTCTCGTCTTGGGAAAAGATAATGTTGTTGCCGAGTTTAAGGGCTCGTATTCTGTTTCCTACGATTTCGTAGACCACTTCAGGTCTGAGGGGGCTCCCTTCGACCGCACGTGGGAAGAGCGCTGGATCAGGGATGAGGGATACACCAAGATCATCCCAGAGGCCCTCGGCGGTCTTCTGGCAAAGACAAAGGTAAAACCCGAGGAGATCAGCAGGGTTGTGTATCCATGCTACTTCGGGAGGGATCACGCCAATATAGCAACAAAGGTCGGAATCAAAGCGGAGGCGATACACGGAAATATGCACGCCGCTTCTGGTGATACCGGAGCCGCCCATCCATTGGTAATGATGGTAAGCGCCCTTCAGGAGGCAAAGCCCGGAGATAAGATCATCATGGCTAGCTTCGGTAACGGGTGTGATGCGCTTCTGTTTGAGGTAACAGAAAACATCAAGAAACTCAAAGGGATCGGCGGGATCAAGGCATCTTTGGAGAACAGGGCCGATCTCGCACCTTACGAGAAGTATGCTGTATTCAGGAACATCATCCCGATGGAGCTGGGAATCCGCGGAGAGACCCATGCCTTCACGGCTTTTTCCACCCTATGGAGGAAGAGGAAGGCGGTCTTGGGTCTTGTCGGCACCAAGTGCACCGAATGTAACACCCCGCAGTTTCCACCACAGAGGATATGTGTCAATCCCGACTGCGGCGCCACGGATGAAATGGAGGATTACCGATTTTCCGATAAAGTGGGCAACATATTCTCCTACACCGGTGATATGCTCTCCTTTTCGTTCGACCCGCCCCAGGTCTATGGTATAATCGAATACAAGGGTGGCGGTAGGATATGGACGGACTTCACCGACTGTAAACTCGAAGACATAAAGGTTGGCCAAGAGGTCAAGATGAGCTTTAGAAAGAAATACTACGACCCCGCAAGAGGCATACACGGGTACTTCTGGAAAGCCGTGCCAATATCTGAATAGTAGAATAAGAGATGGAGGAAAAATAAAATGGCTACTGGAATCAAAGATAAAATCGCCATCCTTGGAATGGGCTGCACAAAGTTTGGCGAGCGCTGGGATATGCAAGAAGAAGACCTCATCGTCGACGCCTACAACGAGGCGATGGAGGATGCAGGGATAGAGAAAAAGGATATAGAGGCCTCATGGTTCGGCTCATGTTTTGACGAGGTCAATGTTGGAAAGAGCGCTATCGTACTCCCCATGACCCTAAAGCTCCCATTTATCGGGGCGACCCGCGTTGAGAACTTCTGCGCAAGCGGGACGGAGGCTTTCAGGGGTGCATGCTATGCGGTTGCTTCAGGGGCGTGTGACATTGCGCTCGCGCTCGGAGCCGAGAAGCTCAAAGACACCGGATACGGCGGCCTCCCAGACTTCGGAACCGCAATGGGGACGTTCAACCGCCTGATAATGCCGAACGCCACCGCACCGGGATCGTTCGCACTGATGGCGACCCGTTATTTCTCAAAATACGGGATCTCCCCCGAAGAGGGAAAGATGGCCCTCGCCAAGATATCTGCGAAGAGCCACGCCAACGGGGCAAAGAACCCGAAGGCCCACCTAAAGAAGACGGTCACTGTCGAACAGATAATGAACGCACCTATCATCGCATGGCCCCTCGGCCTCTTTGACTGCTGCGGCGTTTCGGATGGCGCGGCGTGCGCCATCGTTACAACGCCGGAGATCGCCAAAGATATGGGCAAGAAAAACCCTGTCCTGGTAAAGGCGCTACAGATTGCAATTACATCGGGCGAGGAGCTCTGGTACAACAACTGGGATGGCGACCATGTGGAGACCACGTTCCGCGCGGGGCAGAAGGCATACGCGGAAGCGGGCGTCAAGAACCCGAGAGAAGAGATCAGCATGATGGAAGTCCACGACTGCTTCTCAATTACAGAACTGGCGACCTATGAGGACCTCCAGATATCACCCAGGGGCAAGGCGATAGATGACATAAACTCCGGCTTCTACGAGCTGGACGGCCAGCTACCGTGTCAGCCCGACGGCGGGTTGAAATGCTTCGGCCACCCCATTGGTGCTTCGGGCCTTAGGATGCTCTATGAGATGTACCTCCAGCTTCAGGGGAAGGCGGGCGATCGTCAGATAAAAGACCCGAAGCTCGGCCTCACACACAACCTAGGCGGTTTCCCCGCAATGAGTGTATGCTCCGTGGCAATCGTCGGGCACTAAAGGGGAGGGGATTTTACAAGGTGGGGGTTAATACCCCTGCTTTGAGATATTGTAGAAAGTTAAATTCATAACACAAAAGGGGGCAATTTTTGCCCCCTTTTTACCATTGGGTAAAAGTATATCTTTCTATATAGACATCTGAAATCTTTTCGATTCTCTCAACTTCCCCAAAAATTACTATATGTCGAGGAGCTTGAGCCCGGTCTCCGGATCGAACCTCCTTTCGAGTCCCGACATCAATGAAACCAGATATATCTCGACCGTAGCGGCGGTCTTGATTCCGAAAACGTGGCCGCCGATTGTCCTGTTATCGGGGTCGGAGAGGACGCCGTGGGCGTGGATTATCGGGCCGTCTTCCGCCTTTGCGAAGTTCCCGGTAAGGGACAAAAGCTCCCAGACGCCCGGAAAATCCCTCTTGACATACTCCCTTTTTTTGAGGTCATAATAGCCCAGGACTACCTCCTCGACCGCGCCGATCCCCCAAAAAAAGGCGGAGTCTATCGACTCGCTTTCGCTAAAAGAGATAATCGAGTCAAAGAGCAGATCCCCCCTCGACAGCCTTATCAGATAACCGCTCTTTTCTTTTCTGTATTTCAAAGGGTATCTCCTATTTTTTGTGTTTTATGTAATCGGGGTTTACGAGGTTGGGGATCTCTCCACCTTTTAACATGGCGACGAGGTTTTCAGCCGCCATAACCGCCATCTTTGATCTCGTCTTCGTCGTGGCGCTCCCTATGTGGGGGAGGAGGACGACGTTTTTTAGGGCCAAGAGCTCTTCGGTAACTTCAGGCTCGAACTCGTATACGTCTAGCCCCGCCCCCGAAATCTCTCCCTCCTTTAGCGCCGTGGCGAGCGCCACTTCGTCGACCACCGGGCCCCTCGAGGTGTTTATCAAAAACGCCGTCTGTTTCATCATCTCAAATTCCGCTTTCCCGATAAGGTGCCTCGTTTTTTCAAAAAGCGGGATGTGGAGGGTAACGAAATCCGCCGAAGACAAAAGCGACGGAATCGTCATCATCTCGGCGTCGAGCTCGCTTTCCGCCGCTTCATTTCTTTTCGTATCATAGTAGACTATCTTCATCCCGAGGCCACTGGCCCTTTTTGCCACGGCATACCCTATCTTACCCATGCCGATTATCCCCAATGTTTCCCCGGATACATCCGCCCCGAGAAACTGCATCGGCCCCCAACCCGACCATGTGCCATCCCTTAAAAATGTTTCTGCCTCGACAATCCTTCTGGCGACGGCGAAGATGAGGGCGATCGTCAGGTCCGCCGTGGCGTCGGTCAAGACGCCCGGCGTGTTGGAGACGGGGATGCCCCGCTTTGTCGCCGCATCGATGTCTATGTTGTCGAACCCGACGGCGTAGTTCGCAATCCCCTTTAGGTTTGGGATGTGATCCATGGTTTTGTCATCAATCCTGTCGGTCAAAAGACACAAGATCCCGTCGGAACCTGAAGCCGAATCGATCAGCTTATCCATCGTAATCGGCCTGTCTTCGGAGTTTACGGTTACATCAAAATTATTCTTTAGGATTTCAAGTCCCGCATCGGGGATTGTACGCGTAACGAATACCTTCATGTCTCCTGTTTTCCAAAAAAAAGTGATGGGTCAAAGATAGATACAAATTAGCATAAATACCGAAAAATTTCAAAAAAAACTCGACACCAAAAGGTGAGAATAGTATATTATAAGATTTTAGTCTAGTTGATTTTTTGGTGTAGTTCTTTTTTAAAAAGGGCCGTATGCATCACGCTTCACTCTATACGAAGATTGAGAATCAGAAAGTTGTTTGCAAGGTATGTCGGAGAAAGTGTGTAATCTCCCCCGGTGATCTGGGTTGGTGCAGGACGAGACTCAACAAGGGCGGAAAGATATTCAGCCTTGTTTACGGCCGTGTCTCCACCATGATGGTCTCACCGATCGAGAAGAAACCGATGTATCATTTCTATCCGGGTTCACTGTGGCTCTCCATCGGTTCGGTCGGCTGTAATTTCAAGTGCCCCGGATGCCAGAACTGGGAGATAGCACATGCGATACCCGAGATAAAGGGTTCATACTGTTTGGCGGAAGGCGGCCCTACAAGGAAAACCGAATACCTCTCGCCTGAGATACTGATAGAGATAGCAAACCGGGAGAGGGTGAAGGGGATATCCTACACTTACAACGAACCGACTTTATGGGTCGAGTTTGCCGATAGAAGCATGGCCCTAGCCAAAGAGGCGGGCTTTTTGACCAACTGGGTGACGAACGGATATCTCACCACCTCGTCCCTCGACATGATCGGGTCTCATCTCGACTCGTTCAGGGTAGATATCAAGGGCTTTTCGTCCGAGACATACAGGAGGCTCGCCGGGATATCCGACTATACCGAGATTTTGGAGGTGGTGAAGAGGGCGAAGACGAGGTGGGATATGCATGTCGAGCTTGTGACGAATATAATACCCTCGGTAAACGATGACATCAAAGAGCTCGAGAGTCTCGTACATTGGATCATAAACGAGATCGGAGCCGATACCCCCTGGCACATAACAAAGTATTTCCCCAGTTTCAAGTGGGAAGAGATCCCGCCCACACCTATCTCGACTCTCGAAGAAATCTACCAGATGGCGAAGGCGTCGGGGCTTCATTTTCCTTACATCGGAAACGTCCCGGGACACAAGTTCGAGAATACATACTGCCCGTCATGCGGCGAAGTGATAATAAAGCGTCATGGCCTGAAATTGGATGAGGTGGAGGTGGGATTCTCCGGCAACTCCTGCCCCAATTGCGGAAGCGCCATTTACGGAAGGTTCGATTCCAAAGAGTAGTCAAATCGAATTTAAAAAATCATTCGAAAAATCAGTTGAAACTATCCGGGTAAAATCTTCGGGATTTATCCGGGAAAAAGATGGTTTCAAGAATCTCACATCAGAAATTGTAGGCGCCCACCAATGGACCTATAATAGATATCGCCGCCGTGAGAACGATGATCATGACAAAGGTAAGGACGATCCCCGATATTGCAAAGTCCTTGACGGTGAAATAGCCTGGGGCGAACGGGATGATGTTTGTCGGTGACTGTGTCAGCAGTATAACACCAAGGGATGAAGTGAAGGCCGCCGGCGCCACGAGAAACCACGGGTCGATTCCGAGGTCTGCGGCCAGCGTGATCAAAAGCGGGATTACTATGATGCCCGTTACGGTGTTGGAGGCGAGGAATATCTTCATAAACAGCACAACGGATACCACGAGGGCGATTTGGACGAGTGACGGGAATATCTGGATTTTCCCAAGTAGGAGCCACGCCATCCACCTTGCGGCGCCGGTCTCATACATCATGAGTCCCAGAGCCAGTGAGGACATAACGAGGACGATCGCGCCCCAGTTCATCAGGGGTTCGGCCTCATCCCAAGAAAAGAGCTTTATTCCCGGAAGAAAAAAGACGAGTCCGCCGAGTAAGGCGACAAGCTCCATAGACAGGACGATCGTCCCGCCTGAGAGCTTTGTGATGAAATCTCCAAAGACCCAGAGTATTATAACCGATAGAAATACTATCAGGGTAGTGGCCTCATCTTTTCTGAGCGAACCTAACTCCTTTAATTTTTTCTTTATTTCTTTCCTCTCTATCGGGAGCCTTTTAATCTTTTGGGGAAATATCGTAATGAGGACAAGCCATCCGAAGGGGACTAGGATAAAGGAGAGAGGGACGCCTATCTTCATCCAGTCGAGAAATGATATGCGGATTCCCGCAAGGTTCTTGAGATATTCGATGGCTATGGGATTCGGCCCGCAGCCTGCCGGCGTCCCGATCCCCCCGAAGACCGCCCCCCAGCAGCATGCTATCATCAGGGCCTTTCCGAAGTTTGTGCCGTAACCTATAGTACCCCCGTTGTTGTCTTGGCCCTGGGAGTTTTCAAAAAGTGGTTTTTTCCTGCCCATGGCATCGCTTTTTCGAGTATTCGATCGTAGAGGTTTTATGCTCGATCCCTCGAGGATGCTGAGGCCCAGCGGCACGAGGAGGGCGGCGACCGCCATATCGGTAATCCACATTGATAAGGCGGCGCCCATAAATAGGAATCCCAGGATGATCATCTTAGTCCTCGTGCCGAAGACCCGTAGCAGGATAAGGGTCAACCTATCGCCTAGGCCGGATTTGATGAAGGCACCCGAAAGGAGAAATACTCCAAGGAAGAAAAGGATGAGCCTGTTTCCAAAACCCATCTCTATCATCTGTCTCAGCCCTGCGGCCGCCCCGTGGATTTCAACCATTGCGCTGTCTCTGGCAACAAGGAGCCCCTCGGTCGCCCCAAGAAGCGGCATCAGAATCATTACGAGGAGGGAGGTAACGGCAAAGGGTACCGCCTCGGTGACCCACAGGACAACGGCGAAAACCAGAAGCGCCATCGTTATCCGGCCCTGGTGGGACAGGGTTATTACATTTTCGCCGACCTTGAGATTTTCGGGCAGGGGGGAGGCGAAAAATATCAACGACGCCGAAATTGCGAGGATGAAATAGAATACATCCTTATTTTTTTTGAGAAATTCCTTCATCTATTTTCAGTATCAATAGGCCGAAGCCGAGATTGCGGCAAGGGCGTAGCTTCCGGGGCTGATGACATCGGGGTCGGTCATTACATTGATAAGTGAGACCTTGCCGGAATTGAATCCCCTCTCGATGGCACCCTTGATCTCGCCGGGTTTTGTGACCCTTTCGGCGTAACCGCCCATCGCCTCGACGATCTTGTGATAATCTATGTCTCCGAGTTCACATGCTACGTTCTTTTCGAGTTTAAATCTCAACCGCTGGCTGTGCCTGATCATACCCCAGCCGAGGTCGTTGGAGACCACGACCACTATGGGGAGATTGAAGCGCATGGCGGTGTTGAGCTCCATGAAGTTAAATCCCAGAGAACCGTCGCCCGTGACCAGAAGCACCCGCTTTTTCGGGTTAAGGAGCTTTGCGGTCAGGGCATAAGGTATCCCGCAGCCGAGACAGCCGAAGAGCCCGGAGTCCAGAAACTCCCTGACGTTGTAGTGCGTCCTCGCCATATTCATCCATATCTGGGTGTCGCCGCCGTCGACGGCTATAATCCCGTCTTTCCCCATGAAGTCGTCAACCTCTTTTGCGAGCCTTCTTGGATGAATCGGGACGGCGTCGGATTCGATCTCGTCTTTTACGGAATCGAAGCTGAATATCTCCTGCTTTTTGATCTCTTCTGTCCATGATGTGAATGCGCCCTTCTTTATCCGTCCCTTGAGCGCCTCTTTCAGGGATTTTGAAACGAGACCGACGTCACCGATTATGCCGACATCGACGCTTTTGTTCCTTCCGATTTCTACGGGATCGATATTGACCTGAATTATCTTTGCGTCCTTATGGTAGATGTTACCGAACATGGTGAAGATGCTTATCCTCGTCCCGAGGAGGACGACGGCGTCGGCCTGTGTGAGGGCGTAGCCCGATCCCCCGGGCCTGATCAAGAGCCCCGGACCGAAAGACAGCGGATGTTCTTCAGAGATTATTCCCCGGCCCAGTGCATGTGTAAACAGGGGGATGCCGTAAGACTCAACAAGGTCTTTTAGCTCTTGGCCCGCATTTGAATAGGCTGCGCCGCTTCCGGCAATTATGGCGGGTCTTTTCGACTCTGCGATAATTTTTGCGGCCGCTTCAATATCATTAGGATCGCCCGCAGACTTAACTGTGGGGGGCGCGTCAAAGAATTTCACTGAAGATGCGTCACATTTTGCCCCGGAGACGTCAACGGGGATATCCAGAAAAGTCGGGCCCGGATTCCCGGACAGCGATGTCCTCATGGCGATATCTATTAATTCAGGGATCCTCTTGGGATCGACCGCCGTCTTCGCCCATTTTACGATCGGGGCGATTACCTCCCTCTGTTCGATATCTTGAAGGTCAAGACGTCCCTCCATATTGAGGCCGATTCTGCCCGATATCAGAAAAATGGGGCTTCCGGCCATCCTTGCATTGGCTATACTGGAGATAGAGTTGGTAAAGCCCGGCCCTGCCGTAACGAGGGCGACACCTACTTCACCCGTCAACCTTGCGTAGGCCTCGGCCATAAACACCGCCGCCTGCTCGTGACGGGTGTCGATAAGTTTGATGTTGGAATTCAATAGGTGCTCGTATATCGATGCTATATGGCCGCCGCTGAGCGTAAAGATATATTTCACTCCCTTTCTCTCCAACGCCCTTACCACCAATTCGCCTCCGGTAACGCTCTCCTTTCCGGAAGGGGAGGCACCGTTGCTTTTGACTTCTTTTGCCATTTTTTACTCCTAAATCTCTAAAAGTTGTCCACCATCAATATTTATTGCTTGACCTGTAATATATTTAGCCTC
Organism: uncultured Thermodesulfobacteriota bacterium; assembly: GCA_964506935.1. Taxonomy (GTDB): domain Bacteria; phylum Desulfobacterota; class Zymogenia; order Zymogenales; family Zymogenaceae; genus CAZDOD01. The sequence continues at coordinate 14,081 of CAZDOD010000059.1, forward strand.
ACTTGAAAGGAGAAATGTCACAAGATCGGCGATCTCGCCAGACGTACCGATCCTCCCCAGTGGGATGGATTGTTTTTCTTCCTCTTCGATTTTTTTTATATCTTTCTGTAGTATTTTGGATTCGAGCTCCCAAGACCACCTTTCGAGGTCGGTGTCCACTTGGCCGGGACAAATTGAGTTTACCCTGATCCCTAGGCCCGAGAGCTCGAGGGCGAATACCTTTGACATCATGATCAAGCCCGCCTTGGCGACGCAGTAGGCGCCGCCGAATTCCCTCGGTTTCTTGCCGGCCCTCGAAGCGGTGTTGACGATCGCAGCCCCGTCCCTTCCTTGCAAGAGCGGGATCATAGTCCTTGTTACCAGAAGTGTCCCGAGAAGATTAATATCGAGCGTCTTTTTCCACATCTCGATATCCATGTATTGGAGATACTGGGGGGAGGGTGCGCCACCGGCGTTGTTTACCAGATAGTCGAGGTGTCCGAACTCCGACTTTATCTTTGATGCGGCATCATCGATGGTTTTCTGGTCGGTCACGTCCATAACGATGGCGTGTCCGCCGATTTCACCCGCCAGTTTTTCGAGCTCCTCAAAGTCTCCTATGCGGACGTAATCGGATACACCGATATCTTTACAGACGTCCGAGATGATTACCTTTACACCTTCACTGGAAAGCCTTTTTGCTATGGCGAAGCCTATTCCTGTCTTTTTTCCGGATCCGGTAATAAGGGCGACTCTTCCTTTCATTTCATACATCTTAAAATCCCCATTTGTTGTTTACAGTCTTTCGGAAAATCTATTTCTTCAGCCGTCTTGATCTTTAACCTCGAGGCTCGAGCGAATGATGTGGACGAGTAGGT
>CAZDOD010000060.1:0-14854 GCA_964506935.1 uncultured Thermodesulfobacteriota bacterium
GACCATTCTGGGGAGCACCGTAACCATCCTGAGTCCGGTATGCTCGTCCCTCCCGCCGAGCAGATACCGGAGGCCGTATCGATTCTCTATGCCGATATATATCTCACCACCCGGACGAAGGAGACGGCCCAAATTTACCATCGTCTCTCTTGCGACCTGATGTGGGTCTTTGCCGCCCCGCGCCTCGGGGATCCATTCGAGCACCCCGTTTAGAATAATCAGGTCAAACGTCTCTTGCTCGAAAGGGAGGCTTTCCTCATCGGCTACGGCGAAGATGACGTTATCGATCCCCTCCGATTCCACCCTGAGCTTTAAAAGCCTGATCCTATCGATATTCGGATCGACCGCATAGACAAGTTTTGCTATCTTCGAGGCGAAGAGGCTCAAGACCCCTGTCCCGCAACCGAGGTCCAATATCGTGCTGTCGCTATTTATGCCAGTGAGCCAAAGGCCGTTTCCCCGCTCGATTGATGTATACCAGAACCGTTCCTCCCCGTCACCGAATGCCTCCAAGAGCGCGCCGTCCCACCCCTTCTCCATAGCGAGTTTTTGAAGTCTCTTGGATGTCTCGTCTTCATAAGGTGCCATGCCTTCAAGAAAAACCGGGATCCCCTCACTAAAACGAAAGGTCTTCGCGCAAGCCGTGCACGAAAAACTCTCATCCCCACGCTTGAGTTTATGATGGCATTTTGGGCAAAAAAGATCTCTATGGAAAGTCGACATCTCGATAGACTTGCAGTTTTTTTAAAAAAGTTGCCTCAAAGGAAAAACCTAATTATCTTGTATTGCTGATAATATTTTGCCATAATCACAAAAAAAAGCAAAACCAATTATATTTAAACACCTTTAATCTCCGATCCCTTGGAACACGATATCAAAAGCAAAGTCGCAAGCTCCTTTGTATGGGTGAGCGTAAGCTCGCTCCTGTCAAGGGCATCGACGATATTCGCCACATTGATCCTGGCGGGCATGCTTACGCCCGAAGATTTCGGTGTCGTCGCCATAGCAAATGTAATATCCTCAAGCTTGGGCCTATTTCGCGATCTCGGGATGAACCAGGCGCTCATCTATCAGCTCGACCGCGTAGAAGACGCCTCGGATACCGCCATGATACTCAGCGTTGCGATAAGCACCGTGCTCTTCGGTATCGGGTATTTCCTCGCAGAGCCTGCGGCAATATTTTTTAGAAATCCCGCGGTCGAAGACGTGATAAAAGTCCTCCCCTTCTCCCTAGTCATTACCGCCTTTTCCTCAATACCCACATCCCTTCTGGAAAAAGAGATGGATTTTAAGAGGAGGGCACTTCCCGAGATAATATCTTTCTTTACCTACTTCGTCGTATCAGTGACGCTTGCCCTTATGGGCTTCGCCTACTGGAGCATAGTACTTGGGCACATAGCCCACTCGATCGTCAATCTAATCGTCGTTTTTTTTATATCGCCGTGGCACCCCTCCTTCAGATTCCATCCGCGCATCCTAAAAGGACTTTTGGGATTCGGTAAATATGCGATGTCAAACACGATCATAGTCTTCATATTCAGAAACATTGACGATTTTTCCATTGGCAGGCTCCTCGGAACCGCCTCATTGGGCTTTTACAACCTCGCCTATAGAATATCAAATGTCACCGCTACGCAGATAACCCATATGATCTCAAAGGTCACCTTCCCCGCCATGGTCAAGATGAAGGATGACTCCAAGAGCATCATTGATTTCTACCTCAAGACCTTCTACTATCTGTGTATCATTAACTTCCCCTTGACCATCGGGATAATCTGCTTCACCTCACCCTTCTTCCATATATTTTACGGCAACAAGTGGGACGCTGCGATTCTCCCCACCCAGATACTCGCGATCTTCGGTCTTTTGAGGGGGCTCTTTTCCGGCGCCGGATCGGTCCTAATGACGATCGGCAGGATAAGAGAGACCTTCTTTATACTCTTGGGACAACTCATACTCCTCCTTGTCTTTATCTATCCCGTAACCGTACATTTTGAGGTTGTGGGGATCTGTATACTTTTATCGCTTTTAAATATTGCAATGGCCATCGTATTTACGTTGAGGCTCGAGAGTCTGTTCCCAAACACCGCAAGGAGAATGCTGAAACTCATGACATTTCCCCTGATTTTTTCTATCATCGCGATTCTTTTTCCGATAAAGCTTCTGACCCTGATCTTCGGTGAACCCAACCTCTTGTCATTTATCGGTGTCGCCGTTCTATCGAGTCTCCTGTATTTATTTGTGATAACAAAAAAGGATAAACAGATCATAAGGGAGATTAAGGATCTCTATTTTACTCGCTGAAAAAAACTATTTTAAATACTCTTACTCAGATTGAAAAATGTGAAAGATCGTAAAATCCGTGAACCTAACCGCTGTATCTTTTGAAGATCTCCTCAAGGAGCACGACGTTCTTTTTGAGATTATATTCTCTATTGATTCTTTCCCCCCCATGCCTCCCCATATTTATCCTCAAATCCTCATCCATCAAAAGCTCTTTCAGCTTCATCGCCAGAGATTCGGGGTCGTTTTTCGAAACCAAAAAACCGGTTCGGCCGTCCTCGATGATCTCGGGATTTCCCATTATATTTGAGGCAACAACGGGAAGCCCAAGCGCCATCGCCTCCATGATCGCCACAGGTATCCCCTCTGAGGTGCTCGGATGTACAAAGATATCGGAATCGGCCAGAAGCCCCAATACTTCATCTCTGGGTCTTTTCCCGAGCAGAGATACCTTGTCTGTGATCTTCGCCACTTTCAGCGTATTTCTGAACTCATTTTTCCCTTCATCCCCGCCGCCAATGACCACGGCCGAAAAATCAACACCCATAGAATCAAGGATAACAAGGGCCTCGGCAAGGATGTTCAAGGCCTTTACCGGGCGAAACCACGATACGGTAATAATCAGGGGGGGGACGTTTTTCGTCTTTTTATCCCTAACTTTGAATTTCTCAAGGTTGACCCCGCACCTTACGATCTCAACCTTTTTTGAGACCTCACCATACTTTTCGGCGATATAGTTTTTGTTAAACTCAGAGATCGTAATGAAGGGTCTGGCCTTTTCGATCACCTCGCTCAGCCTTTCAAGGGGCCTATAGAGGAGGTCCGAGTGATGGATCGTGCTCGAAAATGGGATACCCACCTCATTCGATATGAGCATGGCAAAAAGCGAGTTTGCCGAGACGAACTCGCAGTGGATCCTGTCGGTTTTATCAGCTTTTAGGATTTCGGAGATTTGAAATGCGCGAAGAGATCCGATTATACCGAGGTGGCGTCTCCCGACGAAGATGAATCTGATAAGTCTTTTTGGGGATAAGAGGAGGTACTTTATGAGCACCTTCCGGTAGTCTATTTTTTGAACCTCATGCAGTCTTTTTTCTATTTTCGTATTAATCTTGTCTCTCGAAATCAAGAGATCGAAGATGCAGAAGATGGATATATCGTGACCCCTCTCCAAAAGCTCAATGATTTCGTCCTCCACCACCGAATGAATTGGATAAGTATTTAGAATGTAAGCAATTTTCATCGGTCTCGGTCTAAAGTATCATCTGGCAAAGGACAGTACAGACAATTTACATCTTTTTATGTAGAGATGAAAAATGGAAAAACTCAAGAAGTCTTCGTTTCATCGACTTTTACGGAAGCGTCCTTTTCATAATCCGACAGGGTCACGATGGCGGCCATGAAAAACCAGTAGGGTTCCATAATTCTGACGATTATGAATGAGGCCGCCCCGATAGAATGGCCGAGGAGTGCCGCGGTACCTGCGAGCATCCCAAGTGAAAGGCCTTTTAGCAACGGGTCATTACTCGTCCTGTATGTATTAAAGAGGTAGAGAGATGACATGTAGACGAGGTAAAGAAAGGCGAGCAGCCCAATGGTCCCCGTCTCCGCCAGGAGTCTGAAGTACATGCTGTCGATAATTCCTACTCCGGTGATACCCCATCCGAAGATGGGCTTTTCCTTCCATTTTCTTATGGAATATTTAAATGAACTGATCCTCGCCGAGGTGGAGCTGTCGAAACCGATATCGCCGATCTTTTCGGTATCCGCAAAATTTGGATCGGGCACAAAGGTGCTTGTAACCCTGTCCTTAACATCTTTCGGGAGTACTATGGGTGCAATTGCCATAAAGACCAACAATAGAGACACCAGAAGCACTTTTTTATCGGTTAAGATAAAAAGAACAACGAACATGGGTATTGCAGCTATCCATGAGCTCCTTGAAAGGGTGAAGATAAAGGGAATGGTAAGAAGTGCTATTATTGCCAAAAGATATGTCTTTATCTTTTTGTCCGACATGGAAAACCAGAGTCCGCTCGCCACTGAGATAATGAGTATCAAATAACCACCGAGTGTATTGGGCTCGCCACTCTCCCCTTCAAAGGGTGCGCTCACCCTCACGCCCATAGGTATCTGTACAGAAGCGTAGATACCGGTGAATATCGCCACCACGATGGAGGCGATAATAAACCTATTTATCTGATCTTTATCCTTTATATTATTTACGAACATAAAGAAAACTAAAAAATATTCCATATACTTAAAGACATACAGAAGACCGGACATGATACCCACCCTCCCGAATATCGCCCCTAAAAGGGTTGCAAAAAGGGAGGCAAAGATATACAGCCTTATCGGCTGGTTCAGCGGCGTCTTGACAATAAGCCCCACCCCCTCGTACAGGGCGGTTTTTACCATCCATGAAGAAAAGACAATCAGGATAATGATGTCCTCGACCCTGATGACGAGTTTCCTCCCCTCCGCCAGCTCACCACCAAAGGAAAATTCCGGCGAAAATAGCATCGAAAAAAGGACAAGATAGAGTGCCATCTCGGTATTGAAAAAGCAGATGGCGCTGGCTATTATCCCGATGGAGAGGATTATGACCTTGAGCTCCATCCCGCCGGAGATGAGCATAGCCATTAAGGCTATAATCAGGAATATAATCCCTAAAAAAACGAGGGTGGTAAAATTAAGGTCGGTTATCTCGAAGGAGGTTTTGGGGGTTCTCATTACTGACGCGACCGATACTATTTTGAGTTAGGTTTCTTTTTAAATAACTTTGAAAGACGCTCTTTTACGGCGGCTAAAATAGTTACTGCTTTCTCCTTTGAAGTAGCGAAAAGATGGAGGAGATTTTCTTTTTGAAATATCTCTTTGATCTTTTCCCAATCGGATTGTTTTCGAGGCCTTTCCCCCTCCTCATAGTAATACTGGTACTGATATTCATAGTAGTCGGGGCCGTATTCCGGTCTCACTCCATTTAGGATAACGCCCAGAACCTTTGCCTTCACATTATCAAGGTGAGACTTTGTTCTCTTAAGGACACCGCGGGCTATCTTCCCTACCTCATATAGGATGATTACGCCGTCAACCTTTTGGCTCAAGAGAACCGCATCGGTAACGGGAAGGACGGGTGGGCAGTCGAAGATGACGAAGTCGTACTCATCTTTGACCTCTGCGATAAACTTCGACATCTGGCGGGAATTTATGAGTTCTGACGGATTGGTGGGGAATGCCCCGGATGTTATGAGGTTCAAATTGGAGAGCTCGGGAGTTTTTATCAGGGCATTCATATCGAAACCGCTCAGGATGAAGTCGTTTATATCCCTCGTTACCGCCCGCCAATCTTGGCTCCCCAAGATAATATCGGATAGGCCGGGGGACTTTTCTATTCCGAAGATCTTTCCAAAGGTGGCGCGACGAAGGTCGGCTTCCACCAACAAAGTCTTGTAACCGCCAAGTGCCATCGAAACAGCGGTATTTACACAATTTACGGTCTTCCCCTCTTGGAGGGAGGAGCTTGTAATCATTATTGTCTTTATTTCACTCTCACGGTTTATAAAGAGGATGTTGGTCCTCAAAGATCGATATGCCTCGACCATCTGTGATTTCGGACTCATGTGGATAATTAAGGGTGAACCCTTTTGATCCCGATCGAGCTCTAATTCTCCACCCTCACCCGCTTCTTCCATATCCTTTACTGACGAAACATATGGGATTACTCCCAAAACCGGTATATCAAGATAGCTCTCCACATCCTCTATGGTGCCGATGGAGGTGTCGAGATTTTCCATTACGATTGAAAAGAATACCCCGAGGAGAAGCCCCATAAACAGCCCGATTATCAGAGACGAGCCCGACTTCGGGGGGTTCATCGGTTTTGCGGGAATGAGGGCGGGTGTTACTATTGTCACCTCCTCTATCATTCCCGATTCCTGGATCAGTATCTCTTGATATCTGGAATTGAGCTCGGAATATAAATCCGTCTGGAGATCAACCTCCCTCTGAAATCTTGCCAGGGTCAGGTTATCGTCGGGATACTCCGAGGTCTTGTTTTTATAAATTTCTATATCTTTTTTTAAGACCTCCATCCTGGCATTATTGGTGGATATCCTTGATTTAATTTCACCCGATATTAAGTCTAGGACTTCAGATATCTTATTGTTGATTTCCTTGACCTGTGGATGATGGACGGTGTATACACCTAAAAGCTGATCCCTCTCTAACAATAGGTCCTGGAGGGCATTGTTGAGCTTATACAAGCTACTATTTATATCTGTTTCATTTAGCGTAAAAGATTGCTTGCTCGATATATTTTTGGAAGATATTTCCTTTTTGAAAAACTCCAGTGTGGCGTTCTCCCTGTTAAGTTTATTATATTCGGATTCGATACCAGCGAGGTTTTCAAGATCCATAAGTGCCTGATTGTCAAGAGAGACGATATCCCTCTCCTCCTGAAACTTGCGGAATTTATCTTCGGCATCTCTTAATCTATCGGAAACAAGTTTCAGCTGTTCCTCTATGAACGACTTGGTATCTATTGTCCTTTTATTGATTTCCTCTATATTATACTCCCTGTAGCTCTCCGCAACCGAATTGGCAAGGACGGCCGCCATATCGGGATCGTTGTCAGTGACACTTATCCTTATAATATTGGTATTTTCTTCGGGCTGGGTCTCGATCTCTGCCTCAAGCAAAGATATAACGCTCATATATTCCTTCGAGGTCAGTATATCGGCGGAATCCAGCCTTTCGTCTAAAAGACCCGCCCGCTTTGCGGTCTTCTCCAACACGGGAAAACTCTTTATGATCTTGGTCTGGGAATATATATTGTCATACGGGGACCAATAGAAGACCGTTGTAAGCATCCCGGCAAGGGTCTGGCTCTTGTCGTACTTTACCTTGGTGATAGCCTGATATAGAGGGGCGGGGCTTTGTATTAAAGCGAAAATAAAACTGAGGGCCGAAAGCGCAACAGCCGAAAAAAAGATGATCTTTCTCCGCTTTTTAACTATTCTAATCAGGTCCTTGAGCTGTATCTCATATTGAGCCATGCCTTCTTCCTTCTCCTTTTTGTTACTACGGTGTTATAGGTGTAACTCTTGTGGGGGTAAAGATAAGATCTATAACAGGTATTAGCTGTTGAGCGAAGTATTTCACATTGGAAATGCTAGTTGATGGTAGATAGACGATGTCTCCACCCTTGAGGATTATATTCTGGGTCATGTCTCCCATTTTTAACATTCGGGAAAAGTCTGAAACTATTACCTGGGGATTGGTGTTGTAATCTCTGATGACCACGACATTTTTCAGCTTTGCATCCCTTGTGGGACCTCCCGACGAGGCGATAATTGAGGCAAGGGTCAAACCATTTTCAAAATTATATGCCCCCGGAACATTCGCCTCTCCAAGAACATAAACCACCTCTTTGATCCTCACGTTTACATTGGGACTAACATAATAATATAAGAGCTCTTCGTTAATCTTTTCCTCCAAGTCCCTTTCGTTGAGACCCATCACCGGTATGTCCTTTATAAACATAAGGTCTATCGTCCCATCCCTTTTAACCTGAGACTCATAATCTTTCAGTCCATCCGCCTCCCACAATGAGACTACGATGATATCTCCGGGTTCCACTTCGTGTTGATATCTTTCTGTGTCTTTCGGGGCTGATGGGAGATTGGCGGATGGTATACCGCCCGTTGTGGTACATGAGGAAGTAAGAATTAAAAGAAAAACAATTATAACAATAAAAAAAGAATTTTTCATAACCTTATCCTACTTGTTTCCAAACTCCCTTTCATCTATCGGTTCCACTATATAGAGGAGGTGTGCATCCATAAGATTTACCGTCCTGGGTTCAAAGAGCTTTTCGCCGTCCGGGCCGTAAAGAATTTGCACGACGTGGCGGAAGTGAGAACCGCCCATACTTGCAATGACCCTCCCCACTTCATTGTTGTTGAGCCTGACAAAGCTCCCGACTGGATATAGGGTTATCGCTTCGAGCAAGGCCTTCAGGATCTTCGGATTAAACTTTTCTTTCATTGTCTCGACGATCTCTTTGATGACGTAGAGGGGTAGTTTCCTCACTCGATACGGTCTGTTATGTGTCATCGCCTCGTAGGTATCGGCAATCCCGATGATCTGTGGGAAAAGTCCTATTTCATTGTCCTTAAGGCCCAGGGGATAACCCGAACCGTCAACCCTCTCATGTTCCTGATAGCCGACCTCTAATAGATAATTATACGACTCGCCAAGCTTTTCCAGAATCATACGGCCTTTCTCAGGGTGGCTTTTAATCTCTTCCATTTCCGACCTGAAAGACTCCCTCTCCTTTCTTAGAATCTCCTCTGGGATATGTAATAGTCCTACATCGTGGAGAAGCCCTGCGATGAAAAGCTCTTTTAGCCGCTTTACTTCAATGCTGAGCTTCTTGCCTATTTTGATTGCAATGAGAGCGGTCCACATGGAGTGATAGGTCAAATCGTTCTTGTCGTAATCACCATATGCCTGCATCATATAAATATTCTCATATTTATTGAGGGAGATTATAAATTGTTCGACCAGAGATTCGAGGGGTGCTATATCGAGCCCTTCTTCTTTGCGGATAGATGTAAACAACTTGTCTAAGGCCTCACGAAGCTTTTCCAGAAGTAACAGGGCATCCTTTTTCTCCCTATCTGTGGGCGCCCTCAAATTGGGGGAAACCCTGTCACCCATGATATCCTCAGCCGTGAGTGCCTCACTGAAAGCCAACTTATCCTTATCCTCCTTCATATCCCCCTTCCCCTTCCTGATAAGATCTTCATCTCTTAGAATATCTGATATCCTGACCATTTTTACTCTCGTCAATTAAGGTACTAATAATTTTTGAGTCTACATGCTCCGCCGCTAAACTCCATCCCACCAAAAGACCCATGTCACATATGTTGTTTATCTTCCTTGGGATACCATTTGAGTATTCATATATTTTTTGCATTGCCTCGATGGTAAAGACATTCCTCTTCAGCCCGGCCTTTTTCAATCGAAACCATATATAATTTATCATCTCTTCATAAGAAAGATTCGTCAGATGATACCTAATTGCAATCCTCTGCTCAAACTGAGGCGTGAGCAACACCAAATCCTTCAATTCGGGCTGGCCTATGAGTATAAGTGTCAGAAGAAAGCGGTTATTCAACTGAAAATTCAAAAGAAGCCTCAACTCTTCAAAAGTAGACCTGTCCTGTATCAGCTGAGCCTCATCTATAATTATAATCGAGTCCTTGTCTTCGGACATATTCTTAAAGAGCACACGGTTGAGATAGTGCAATAGATCGATCTTTCTTTGGCCTATATTCTCCCCCGTAAGCTGGTATACGATCTCCTGTATAAAGAGGATAGGCGAAAGCCTCGGATTCTCTATCAAGGCCACTTCATAGTTTTCTTCAGGAAGGCGCATGATAAGGCTCCGGGCAAGGGTGGTCTTACCACATCCAACCTCCCCGGTGAGCATTATACAGCCTTTCCTTCGAGATATGCCGTAGAGCATCCTCGAAAGGGCCTCTTTGTGCTCAGGCGATTCATAAAGAAAATTAGGATCGGGAACGTTTTCGAACGGAGGCTCTATAAAACCCCAGTATTCCTCATACATGATTCTATTTTAAAACGTAAAAAAATGTCCTAAATGTTTTATATATCTAACTTTTCTCCTTATATGTAACATATATCACAAATACCAAAAAAATACAAATTGCAAACTATTATAAAATTACTTTAATTTATATCTATTTACAATATAAATATACTATACTTATGAAAAAAACAACGTTTTTTTTAGTAATTTTCTAAACTTTTTAATAAATTTTGGTATTTGTCCCCTCTTCCAAGCTAAATTTGCACATTATGTAAGGATATAAAATCAAAGATGGCAAAGATGGATATATTACAATGTGTCCTTTCGAAATCTCCAAACTCTATGAAAAACCCACTATTTAATTATTTCGATACGCTGTTTTACTTTATACCGATCTTCTGATAAAATTAAAAACCCGTAATAAAGCGTAAATTCATATTCTACTATTTTCGTCATATTTATACAACTAAAAAAAACATTTTGGGATTACAATTTGTTTGATATAGGAAAAACCAGCAAATTCTCAGAAGATCTCTTCGCCGACAAAAGAGGGATAACGAAGTTGAGTATTATCAACCAATGGTGCCCCATCCCGCCCGATCTCATCAACTCGGAATTTACTGGGAGGCTTCCTTCTGACCTCATCCCCTTTGCCGTAAAAAAGGGGTCTCTGGGTGCCACGATGTCCGCCCTTTCTGATTGGGGGATTCTACACCTCCTCAACAAAGAGGTGGCCAAAAATGCCGAAATCTCCATAAAATACACCGAGATGCTCAATATCGGTATGAAGAGGGAGTTAGAGAGGCTCTTTTCGGATTTTAGAGATAACGGTTTAAAAGTCGTCCTCCTAAAGGGCCATGACATGATAAATACCTACTATTCAGATTTCAGAGTACGTCCCACAACCGATGCCGATATCCTTATTAGAAGGGGTGATCTCCCGAAGGTCGCCGAAATCTTAAAGGCGATGGATTACAAAACAAAGACGAGCGGGGCCTCTTCGATCTGGGAAAAGGGATCTTTTTTGATCGACATCCATTTCGAAATCACAGATGAGGACAGGATATCTTCTAGGAGACATCTGCCCAAGATAACGGCGGACGAAGTATTTGAAGGCGCAAAAGCGGGGCACATTGGAGAATCACCCTACCTTTCCCCCGACCCATATCACTGCCTTATTATCACGTCGATGCACGCCCTCAAACATTCCTATCTCATGGACTACTGGTTTATGGACACAGGAATGATAATCTTAAGTCTGGGCGATTCTTTCTCGACCGAAAGGCTCTTTGCTACGGCCGAGACGGGGGGCGTTAAATATTCCGTCTCCCTTATGCTATGGGCCTTAAAGGAGATATTTTTATTCCCGATCGATTTCCCGAGAGACATCCGCCCGAAGTTTCCTTCGAGAAAGCTGATTTTTGCCGCCACGAGGAGCACCGACTTCCTCCATTTCGGTGAGATACTCCTCGGCCTGCATATTGACAGCCACACAAAAAAGCTTTATTATTATAGGGAGTTCCTTTATCCAAAAAGTAAAGTACTGAAAAGCGAGATGGGAATCGGCCCTGATAGTGATATCGGACGGCTGAAACTCTATCTATTGAGGACATTTCACCTCTTTAGGGCACTTTTGTCCATCATCTTCAGGAAAGGCGTTTGAAGATATCTCTCATCAAAGATCGTTTTTGCCTTATGACCTTTTTGAGGAAGACCTTTCGAGGCGGTTTAGCTTTTGGTGAAAAAAGCATCTTTAAGAAAAACGGCGGCATCTCAGCCGAATTCGAGGGGGGTGAGACCGTCCTTTTTAACACCGATGACAGGAGGTCATACCTCCTTAACCGCTCCGCCTCGGAAGTCTACAAGCTTACCGACGGAAAAAGGAGTACCGGAAAGATCACCGAGATCATTGAAAGAAATTACAGGATCGATACGAACGTCATAGAGAAGGACATAAAGGAAATCTATAAGGATTTTTTAAAGAGGGGAATCGTTTCCCATGTCGAATGATGATTTCGGCCTACCCAAGGTAAAAAGTGATATCGTCTTCAGGGAGGAGGATGACGGTGCGTTTCTCTTCGACCCGATCAAAGACAACCTCCGCTGCCTCAATGAGACCGGCGCCCTGGTGTTCCGGGAGCTTGACGGCAAAAACGGAATCGATGATATCGTCAAAAAACTGAAATCGATCCATCCCGAGATATCAGATGAGGAGATAAGACAGGACGTCATATCTTTCGTTAATGACCTAAAGATAAGGGGATTTCTCATCGAATGAGAAAAACCCCAAGACGAAGTCTTAAAAAGGGCCATAGTAAAATCACGATAGGTGATAAAAATGTCAGGAGAGGACTTAAGGATGTCTGGGATGGATAGAATGGCCAGAATGGATATAGCTTCAGGCGAGGCGATAGAAAAGAAGGAATCCATCCCGCGCATAAAGATACCAAGGGTCCCCGTATCGCTATTTATCTCTATAACTTCAAGATGCAATCAGGCCTGCCGCCACTGTTCGGTCTATTCCGACGGCTTCCAATACGGTCACGACCTCACAACGAAACAGTGGCTCGAATTTGTCGACAAGATTGCCGATCTCAAGGTCTTCAGGACAAAGATCAGCGGCGGCGAGCCGTTCGTCCGCGAGGACATCTTCGATATTCTTGATGCCATTTATTCAAAGCCTATACGGTTATCGATAAACACCAACGCCACCCTGATATCCGCCGACATAGCGAGGAGGCTTTCGGGATACACAGATAAGCTCGACGATATAATGGTAAGCCTTGACGGGGCGGGGCCGAAGAGCCACAACGCCTTGAGGGGGGCCGGCGCGTTCGAGAAGACCATACGGGGTATCGAGCACCTCGTAAAATATGTCGGGAACATCACCACATACTGCACTGTTACGAGGCTGAACTTCAGGGAGCTAAAAGAGGTCATCGAGCTGGCGAGTAAAATCGGCGTCTTGAGCGTCAAGTTCAACGAGCTGCTCCTCGAGGGCCGCGGACTGAAATTTAAAGATGAACTCACATTAAATCTCAAAGAGAAAAAGGAAACCATCGATGAGCTAAAAGGGCTCAGGGAGGAATTCCCCTTCATTTCAGGCACTTTTTTCGAGATGGACGAGATCTTCAATAACATAGAATCGGGATTATCTGAGGGCACAGACGGATTCGACCCTAAAAAGAACTACCTCTCCGGCTGCGGGGCCCTAATTCAGGAGTGCGCAATAAGGCCCGACGGGTGGGTTACGCCGTGCGACCGAATCCCGGAGATCTGTGCCGGAAATATTCTCGAGACGCCCCTCGATGTCATCTGGAGGGAGTCCAGGACATTCACCGAATTCAGAAAGAGATTCACGACGCCAATAACCGATCTCCCAACATGTCGGGACTGCGAGTACGCTTTCCTTTGCACCGGGGGATGTGCTGCGTCCGCCTTTTGCTCGTCCGGCACGACGCTTGCTAGAGACCCGTCTTGCTGTTACAAGCTTTTTAAAGAGGATTTTACCGATGCAGCCGGATAATCGGCCGAAATATACGCTGAACTCCGTGTATCTATATCTCACGGGCGGCTGCAACCTCCGATGCACACACTGCTGGCTCACCCCTGACTACGTCGCAGACGATCAAGAAGCGCCCGACGGCATAACGACCGATGACGTAAAAAAGGTGATCGAGCAGGGGAAACCACTGGGCCTTTACGAGATGAAACTCACGGGCGGGGAACCCTTTATCAACAAAGAGATTTTCGAGATAATCGAGCTGATCTCATCTGAAAATATTACGATAAATATCGAGACAAACGGGACACTGATTGATCGAGATACGACGTCCTTTCTAAAGAAGAAGGGGATAAATCACATCAGCGTAAGCATTGACAGCCCGAACGCCTCCTTTCACGACACCTTCAGGGGGAAAAGTGGGGCACTCCATGATGCCGTCTCCGGAGTCAGGCATATGACAGAAGAGGGGCTCGATGTCCAGATCATCATGAGCCTTACCACGGACAACGTCAAAGATATCGAGGATCTGGTAAAAATGGCAAGAGAGTTAAATGCGGGCTCTGTAAAAATAAATCCCATACTCCCGATCGGGAGGGGAAACGTCTTGACCGAGAAGGGCAAGACCGTCCCCGTCGAGGAGCTAATCGAGCTGTGCCGCTGGATGGAGGGGGATCTCTCAAAGAAGTACGGGATTGAAACGATCTTCTCGCTCCCCACGGCCTTTAAATCTTTGAGAAGGTTCTTCGGCTCCAACAATTCCGAGTGCCACATCTTAAACATCCTGGGGATCATCGCCACCGGGCATATCTCGATCTGCGGGATAGGGAAAGAGGAACCGACACTGATTATGGGCAACATCAGAGAAGACGATCTCGGTGACATCTGGAAAAACAGCCCAATCTTGAAATCTCTTCGGGAGATCGTCCCGAAAAAGATGGATGGTATATGTGGGAGGTGTATCCTCAAGGGGGTGTGCCTCGGAGCGTGCAGGGCGAACGCCTTTGTGCTGGAAGGTAACCTTTCGGCGCCCGATTGGATATGCCGGGATGCCTATGAGAAGGGGCTTTTCCCCGAGTCGAGGATAATCTGACGGATGATAATCGATATCGGAGACATAAAGATAAAGACCGAGATAATCGGGGATAATCGAACAAGATTGGAGACAGAGGCGAGAAATATCTTCTCCGACTACCTGTCGGACAATTCGAAATATGATTTTTTGCTAAAGCTCTATAACATAACCGACACCTCATTGGATTCAATCCTAGGTTTCGAGGGAAAGGTGCGGCTAAAAAAAACCATTGAGACGATCGAGGGTCGTTTCCCCTTTTCCCGGATCTCCTTGGTGAAAAAACCCGTGGACGGTATTTTGAGTTCTTGAACAATCCTTTTTATAAGGGTGGTTTTCCCGCAACCTGGGGGTCCCGTGAAAAGGATATTGTTGCGCT
>CAZDOD010000061.1:0-14710 GCA_964506935.1 uncultured Thermodesulfobacteriota bacterium
CCACTCGGTTACTTCGGAAGGCCTTCCAACCTACGGCACAAATATCCTCGCCAATATCATCAACGAGGCGGGCGGGTATCCAACACGGAATTTCTCCAGGGGGAGATTCGAGGGAGTTGAAAATATCAGCGGAGAGAGACAGCACGATATAATCCTCGAGAGGGGTGGAAAGATTAAACACGGCTGTATGCCGGGCTGTGTGATCCAGTGTTCTAGGGTCTATCACGACAAGGATGGAAACTATCTGACAAAAGGGCCGGAATACGAGACAATCTGGGCGAACGGTGCAAACTGCGAAATCGACGACCTCGATGCAATCGCGCAGATTGACAGGATGTGCGACGACATCGGCCTCGATACAATTGAGTGGGGGGTAACGATGGGTATTGCGATGGAAGCGGGCGTTCTCAATTTCGGAGATGCCGAGGGGGTGATAAAATCTCTCGGGGAGGTGGCCAAGGGTTCAAAAACCGGAATGCTCCTCGGCAGCGGAGCCGTTGCAGTTGGAGAGGCCTATGGTGTCAAACGAATACCGGCCGTCAAGGGCCAGGCGCTCCCCGCATATGATCCGAGGCCGATAATGGGTATCGGTGTAACCTATGCCACCTCCACGATGGGAGGAGACCACACCGCCGGCTACGCCATAGCACCAAACATCCTTAGTGTTGGAGGGGCTGTCGATCCCCTAAAACCTGAAGGACAGGTGGACACATCCAGGAATCTACAGATAGCTACGGCTGCACTCGACAGCACGGGCCTGTGTCTATTCGTGGCATTCGCAATTCTCGATATACCAACAGGATTCGAGGGAATCTATGAGATGTTAAACGCCCAGTACGGCCTGAGCCTCACGGCCGATGACGTAACCGCATTGGGGATGAATGTCCTCAAAACTGAGAGGGAGTTTAACAAGAAGGCCGGCTTTACCAATGCAGACGACCGACTTCCGGAATTCTTCATCAAAGAGAAACTCGCCCCGCACGATAAGGTTTTTGAAGTTACAGACAGTGAACTCGATAAGGTCCACAATTTTTGATGTTATTTGAGGGTACAAGTCTCTCTTTTAGATTGCATAATGATAGTAATTACAGCTTTGAAAAAAAATGTGGATAGATGAAGATAGAGGTCAAGCTTTTCGCCGGATTCAGAAAATATATGCCCGAAAAATCGATCGAAAAAGATCGGGCCGGGAGGGCCAACTCGTTTATTATGGATGTCCCCCACGGATCAAAAGTGGGGGACATCACATCCTCTTTGGGAATACCGGATGATACAAAAAAAATCATCTTCATCAACGGTATCCATGGGAATAACAAGACACCCTTAAAGGATAATGACCGTGTAGGAATTTTCCCACCTGTTGCCGGCGGATAAATTGGTTATTACGAAATCTTTGGCCTTAAGAAAAATGCCTCCAATGAAGAGATATGGGAGAGTACACGATAGCTTTGAAGATATATCAACCCGATATGGGTTATAATAAAGCGATAAATCTATCCCGAAAAGTTAAAAGGGTCATACGGAGAATCTGAAATGGAAGAAATAACGGTTAAGCTGTTTGCGTCCCTGAGGCGTTATGCCGAAGAGGGGTCCTTGGGACTCATAGAAATGAATGTGGATGAAGGTTCGGACATAAAGGGGATTGTATCGGCCCTTGGAATCCCAAAGGCGAGGGTCAAGATGATTATGGTAAATGGTAGAGTCGCCACCTTTGTGGATGTAGTTAACAAAGGTGACAGGATAGCCCTCTTTCCGCCTGAGGTCGCCTTTAACCTCTATGTGGCCTTAAATTTCAGGGAAGATCTGAGGTGAGGATATAAGCCTATAAAGAATCTGTTTCCCTTGAAACTTGTCTCCCAATATCTACTATCTTAAAAAAACCCACCCCGTTAGTGTCTTCTAAACTATTTTCTGATGGTCTTTTTATGATGCCAAAGGCGTGGGTGCTATAAATCTATCAGGTCATCATATCTTCTTTTCGCCCCTTAGACACTACAATTTTTTGACTTGACAAAAGGCCTTGTCGTTGTTATGTTTATATTAGCACTCAAAAGGCCGGAGTGCTAAATTTTTAAACTACATGCCATATATTATTTTTACATCGTAAGTAACCGTATTTATTGAGGATATAGATGTGTCTGTAGATCTGGGGGATAGGGCGAAGGCAATCTTATCTGCTGTTATTGATGACTTTATCAAGACAGGGGGTCCTATAGGCTCAAGAACTATCTCCAAGAGGAAGGACATAGACGTAAGTCCTGCAACGGTCAGAAACATAATGGCGGATTTGGAAGAAATCGGTTTTCTTTCCCAGCCACACACATCAGCAGGTCGTATTCCAACTGATCGCGCCTTCAGGTTTTATGTTGATAGCATCGTAGAAGTCAAAGATATAACGGAAGATGAGGGGAGGAAAATCGAGGATAGTCTAAGACTATCAAACATGGAACTAAAAGACATAGTAAAGAATACATCTAGAGTCCTCTCTGATATTTCCCACTACGCATCTGTAGTAATCACCCCGAAATTTCCAGATACGGTCTTCAGATATATAGACTTCGTAAGGATATCGGGCAACCAGATACTAATCATTCTGGTATCCCGCTCGGGGCTTATTCATAACAAGCTCATATATGACGATGAAGGTTTCGGTCAGGATAAGCTCGATTGGATGACACGATATTTGAACGATGTCCTCTCGGATCTAACGTTGAGGGAGGTCAGAAAAAAAATTCTCCGTGAGATGAAAGATGAAAAAAACCTCTACGACAAGCTTTTAATGAAGGCCCTTTCGATCTCGAAAAATATAGTAGAAGAAGAAATCGAAGATGATGATATATTCATCGAGGGGAGCACATATATATTCGACTACCCGGAATTCACCGACCTTGAAAAGATGAAGAGGTTATTTCAGGCGTTTGAAAACAAGCACAATCTGATAAAGATACTGGATAAGGTTGCAAAGGCAGACGGAATAAAGGTATTTATAGGTTCGGAAAATAATATAAACAATATGAGCGATTGCACCTTGATCGCCTCCCCATATCGTAAGGGCAAGGAGATTTTGGGCAGCATCGGTGTAATAGGGCCGACAAGGATGAACTATGGGAGAGTTATCCCGATAGTGGATTTTACATCGAATCTGGTCAGCAGGATATTGGAGGAGATATAGGAGACTTTGACCGTTATGGGAAAAAAAGAAGATAAGGCAAATCACAAAAAGGATGATGACACCCTAGAAACTACCGGCGAAATCGTCGGCGAGGATATAGATAAGGCCATCTCCGACGCCGAGTCAGATACTTTTATAGGCGACGAGGAAGACAAAGCCTCTGTATCCGGTGAAAATTCCGATATCTTCGAAGATGAAGCCGAACTGGAAGAAGACCCCCTCAATTCACTTCTCACCGATCTTGAGAATGCAAGATTAGAGGCGAGGGAGAATAACGACAAGTATCTCAGGGCGGCGGCGGAGTTTGAAAACTTCAAAAAGCGCATAATGAGGGAGCAGGCGGAGTCGTATAAATATGCCAATGAAGATATTATAAAGGGTCTGCTCCCCGTTGTCGATAATCTCGAGCGCGCCCTGTCTCACGGTGAGGAAGGTTCCAACGCCGATGCCTTGATCGAGGGTGTCGGGATGGTATTGAAGCAGTTTATCGAGGTGCTCGAAAAGTTCGGCGTGAAACCGATTAATGCACTGGGAGAATCCTTTGACCCAAACTACCACGAGGCGATGATGCGGGTCGAGACCGAAGATACCCCGCCAAATATGGTTGTAAATGAGATGTCCAAGGGGTATCTACTTCATGACCGTTTAATAAGGCCATCGGTAGTCGGTGTTTCTGTAAACAAACCCGAGGACTCCACTGAAGACGAGGTAGAATCGGAGGAAGAAAAATCGGATCAAGATAATGATCTTGATGATTGAGATTAGAAAGAAGAGGAATTATTAAATAGAATACGGCTTTAATATGAAGGAGGCATAATATGGGAAAGGTTATTGGAATAGATTTGGGTACTACAAACTCGTGTGTGGCAGTGATGGAGGCGGGTGAGCCCAAGGTTTTAACAAACGCCGAGGGGAGCAGAACCACCCCCTCAATGGTGGCGTTTACCGACAGCGGCGAGCGCTTGGTCGGTCAGATTGCAAAGAGGCAGGCCATTACAAATCCCGAAAAGACCGTCTTTGCCGTAAAACGGTTGATCGGAAGGAAGTTCGAAGACGCCGAGGTTCAGAAAGACGTAAATATATGCCCTTTCAAGATAACGAAAGCGAGTAACTCAGACGCACAAGTCACCATTGGTGATAAGAATTTCAGTCCCGCAGAAATTTCCGCCATCATCCTCACCAAAATGAAACAGACGGCCGAAGATTATCTGGGTGAGAAAGTTATCGATGCGGTTATAACCGTTCCAGCGTACTTTAATGACAGCCAGAGGCAGGCAACCAAAGACGCCGGAAAGATAGCGGGATTAAATGTCCTTAGGATTATCAACGAGCCGACTGCCGCATCTCTGGCCTACGGGCTTGACAGGAAGAAAGAGGAGAAAATCGCCGTATTCGACCTCGGTGGCGGGACGTTTGATATTTCCATCTTGGAGATCGGCGACGGTGTCTTCGAGGTCAAATCGACAAACGGTGACACACATCTCGGCGGCGAGGACTTCGATCAAAATGTCATAGAATATTTGGTCGCAGAATTCAAAAAGGACCAGGGGATTGACCTCAAGGGCGATAAGATGGCCCTCCAGAGGCTGAAGGAGGGGGCGGAGAAGGCAAAGATGGAGCTCTCAACGTCCATGGAGACCGACATCAACCTCCCCTTCATCACGGCAGACGCCTCCGGGCCAAAGCACATGAATATAAAGCTCTCGAGGGCGAAACTTGAGTCACTGGTTGACGACCTTATCCAAGAATTGGAAGGGCCGTGTCGTATGGCATTAAAAGACGCCTCTCTTAATCCAGCCGATATAGATGAAGTAATCCTTGTGGGCGGCATGACCCGTATGCCCAAGGTTCAGAGTAAGGTAAAAGAGATATTCGGAAAAGACCCGCACAAGGGTGTAAATCCCGACGAGGTGGTGGCAATGGGCGCAGCCATTCAGGGCGGTGTCCTTAAAGGCGATGTCAAGGATGTGACTGACTCTTTCATAGTCATAAAAACCCTTGCTGCTATTGGATGTTACGCCGCTGTCGCTCGGTATCGAGACATTGGGGAGTGTATTCACAAAGCTCATAGAGAAAAATACCACCATACCAACAAAGAAGGGTCAGATCTTCTCCACCGCTGCAGACAATCAGACGGCTGTTTCGATTCACGTACTTCAAGGTGAGCGAGATATGGCAAACGATAACAAGACAATAGGGAGATTTGACCTTGTTGGTATACCGCCGGCACCGAGGGGGATTCCACAGATCGATGTCACGTTCGATATCGACGCCAACGGCATTATGCATGTATCGGCAAAAGACTTGGGAACGGGAAAGGAACAGTCCATCAGGATAACCGCATCTAGCGGGCTTTCTGAAAAAGAGATAGAAAAGCTCATCAAAGAGGCCGAGGCACACTCCGAGGAAGATAAAAAGAAAAAGGAGCTGGCGGAGGTGAGGAACGAGGCCGACGGACTCTTGTATACCACCGAGAGATCCCTCTCTGAATTTGGGGACAAGATTGACCAGAAAGATAAATCAAATGTGGAAGCGGCAATCAAAAACCTCAAATCAGCAATGGAGGGAACCGATGTCGGGGCTATAAAATCGGCCACAACTGAGCTCACAAAGGTCTCACACAAGTTAGCCGAGGCCATGTATTCACAGGCATCGGCGGGTGCCGCCGGTGGGGAAGGGGCAGAAGCCACACAACCTGAAGGAACCGGAGCGGAATCGAGTGCGTCAGGAGATGATGTCGTAGATGCGGACTTCGAAGAGGTCAATGATGAAGATAAGGAATAGGACTCTACTTGGATAAAATAGATTATTACGACATATTGGGTGTCGGAAGGGACGCTGGCACCGATGAGATAAAGAAGGCTTACAGGAAATCCGCCTTAAAGTACCATCCTGACAAAAATCCCGGAGACAAACAATCCGAGGATAAATTCAAGGAAGCAACCGAGGCCTATGAGGTACTGTGTGATCCCGAGAAGAGGGATATTTACGACAGGTTCGGATATGATGGACTGAGGGGCACTGGTTACGGTGGCTTTCGTGACTTCGATTTCGGCTTTCGAGGATTTGACGATTTCTTTTCGGATGTCTTCGGCGAGATCTTCGGCATGGGCCGAAGGAGAACGAGGGGGATGAAGGGTGCCGATCTTAGGTATCACCTCACACTTGATTTTTATGATGCAGTCTTCGGAGTAAAGACAAATATCCAGGTACCACGTATGGAGACATGTGATACCTGCGGAGGTACAGGTGCGGAGCCCGGAACAAAGCCTGAAGTGTGCCCCGTATGTCGTGGTGAAGGCCAGTTAAGGACACAGCACGGGATTCTATCTTTTTCGAGGACATGTAATCATTGCAGGGGAACTGGGCATATAATTAAAAAACATTGCAAGGAGTGCGGCGGATCGGGGAAGATAAAGAGGAGTCGTACCCTTACTGTTAAGGCACCTCCTGGTGTTGAGACGGGGACGAGGCTCAGGCTCACGGGGGAGGGAGAGCTGGGGGTAGGAGGAGGGCCACCTGGAGACCTATATGTTGTAATCGAGGTGAAACAACACGAAATCTTCAAGAGAGAGGGGAACGATATCATATGTCAGGTTCCAATCACGTTTCCCGATGCCTCACTCGGTGCGGAGATAATGGTCCCCACCCTTGAAGGCCTACAGAAGATGAAAATATCAGCGGGGACTCAGTCGGGAACCGTCTTGACTATAAGATCAAAGGGTGTTCCATATTTAAACGGCCACGGCCGCGGAGATGAACATATTATCATCCATGTCGAAACTCCGAACAAGCTCACCAAGAGACAAAAGGAGCTCCTGAATCAATTTATGGAAGAGAGCAGAGACGACACTCATCCCGAAAACAGGGGCTTTTTCGAGAAGATAAAAGAACACTTCGAATAAACTAAATAATACTGATTAAAGATAAGGGGAAACATCATTGCGGTTTTTTTACAAGGAAATTTCCCTTTTTTATATTTGAAGAAGGATTAAAAAACGATCTTTATTACGAACCCGTGAAGATATCTTAATTCTTCAAAAGTTCCAGCATTTTTAGATAGAAGCTGGCGGTTTTATTTTCCGGCTCTTTTTTGAGAATCTTATTCCAGACCTTTCTCGCCTCTTCTTTTTCTCCCATTTTGAAATAGCAGAGTCCAAGTGCTAATGATGCCGGTGTGTAATCGGGCCTGTCATTTAGTGCCTTTTTAAGCTCTTTGGATGCGGCGGTGAGTTTATCGGAATCTCTCAAGGCAACACCGAGTTTCGTCCTGATATCTACGAAATCGGGATTGAGTTTCAGCGCCTTTTGATATTCATCAATAGCCTCATCATAGACACCCATGCTTAGATAGATATCGGCAAGGTCTGCATGCAAGTTGGAGAGTTTACCTGTTGAATAAGGATCGAGGCTCGAATTGGTGACTTTTTCAGAGGCCCTTTTCTTGGCGTTTTCATATACCTCGATTGCCTGTGTAAATTTACCGATATCGCTGTATACGACTGCGAGGTTAATGGAGGTCTCGTAATAGTTTGGATTAATTACAAGCGCCTTCTCGAAAGATCGAATGGCTTTCTCAAGTTTTCCATCTTCGTGATACATTAGACCGAGCATGTTGTATACGTCAGCGAAATCGCTTCCTGACTCGATAAATTTATTAAAATATTCCTCGGCCTTGTTATAATCCCTATTTTCAAAGGCCTCTTTTCCGAGCCAATAGTTTTTATCCGGTACTTTAGCCATTATTTCAGATATCCTCCATGAAAAAGGATTAATTCAGGAACAATTTTCCTAAAGATATACCGGTTCTAAGCCCGATAGATATTATTTCATCTCTGAAAGAAGCTTCTTACTCTCCTCAATATACCTCTTGGCATCCTCATCGAAACCGAATCCAGGGTATTTCGTGATTACATCCTGAAAACGCATGATGGCGGCGTTATATTCTTTTCTTTCAAAATAATAGATACCCACGTTGAAGTTGTATTCTGCTAGCCTCTCATGGCAGAGTCTGAGATAGCTCATTGAATTGGAGACATATTTGCTGTTGGGGTACATGAGGATGAGCTGAGAGAATTTTTCCGCAGCCTTTTCGGTCGGGGCTTGATCCCTCTTGGGATCTTCGGCAACTTTGAAATAGCTAAGTCCCTCCCTAAACAGGGCGTAAGAGACATTAGTATTCAAAGGGTGTTTCTTGATAAAACTATCATAGGCAATAGCAGCAGATGCATAGTCCTCTTCGGCGTAGTAGTTTTCAGCGGTGTTAAGATCATAGTCCAAGGTTGGAGTCGGCTCACCGTAGTCCCTGATAATGTTTTTGTCTTCTTTTCCACATCCCGAAGCTAAAATGAAAAGAAGAAGAGAAGAGAACAAGATGGTTAGTGCTAAAAATTTTGTATTGAGTCTGAACATTTTAATAACCCCCTTTTTTTTGACAAAGGTATCATTTATAAGACCGTTTTGTCAACTAAATTAAGATTTCTTATACAAAGTTATTACGACTTAGAATTTCTATAGATTTTTTTCATAGAATATGAAAAAAGTATTAATAGTAAGTGCCAACTATTTATAGCCTTATTGTTCGTTTAGTATTATAAATAGAATATGAGAGATATCCTAAAAATAAACAAAAAGGCCCCTTTTAAAAAAAGGGGCCTCAATTGTAGCTCTATATTATGCTCTTTACTATCTATTTAGTCTTTTTTAGCCTGAGTTGATCGTTTACGTATTCTAAAGCCTTTTGCTGACCATTCTCAGTAAGTAACCTGAAATTTGAGAGGATGGCGATCTCATCAGGGTTTACCTTTTTCTTGTCAAAGTCACCTTCTTCCCTGACGGACATTAATTCCTGAGTAGATCTCAACTGAGTTTCTGCTTCAAGAGCCTTTTCTCTCCAGATCTCGATCTCATTAGCCATGTCTTTCATGACCTGTTCTTTGAACTCTTCTCCTTTTTCCATGATTTGTTCGTTAACGGTTTTGCCCGAGAGAATCCATTCCATAGATGTGTTGGAGAAATCGGCTATTCTAGCCAAGATCGCAGATTCAGGTATTCTTTCTTTGTTCAGGTAGGTCGAGAGCGCGGCTGCTGTGATATGGCATTTTTCGGCAAACTGATACTGTTTCATACCTGACTTCTTAATCAGATCTTGAAGCCTTTTGGAAACCTCTTTGGGCTTGATGTTGGATCTTAATCTGCTTCGTCTTACTTTCATTTTAGTTGCTCACACTGCAATAAATTGTAAAAAAGTTTCTGAACACTTAACTATTATATACTATCATAACCAATCATTTAAGTAAAGAAAAAAGTTCAAAATTTTCATAATTTTATAAAGACTAACATAATAGCTTATTTATTTAAAGGAAAATAATAAAATAATTACAAAAAAGTCATATTTTTATAAGATATCATAGTAAATTTCTAATGTAAAGAAAAAATTTAAAAATATTTTGAAAATTTTCAAAATAAAGAGAGAATAATTTTGATTATTATATATTTTACTAATTTATTGAATGAAATGTCAAAATAGGGTAGATAATTGGTTAAAAATATGGTTTTACAACAGTTAGACAGTTAAATTTACGAGAAATTTAGTCAAAAAACCAACTAAATAAACAAAAAAATCCCTTTCATATGAAATATGATTTATAAAACTACATATAAAATACTACAAAACTAATCTAGTTTTGGGAATAATACCCTATCGACGGAACTTTTTTTAGCTTCATAAGGGCTCCGACTTCAATCTGTCGTACCCTTTCACGGGAGATTTTAAATTTATCTGCAATATCCTGTAAGGTCTTCGGATCGTCGGCCATAACACGGTTTTTGATTATGTATCTTTCTTTTTCGTTAAGCACCATTAGTGCCTTACTAATATCACTTTTGAGGTTATTTTTCTCCTCGTCATCTATGAGTTCAGATTCCTGTGTCGCATCTTCTCTTACGAGGTCTATATATGTATTTTCGTCATCTACCGAAAGTGAATTGTTAAGTGATAGATCCCTTCCCGAAAGCCTCTGATCCATCTCCCTGACCACATCGTCTTTGACATCCAACTCTTTAGCTATTTTTGTAATATCTCCATCTTTTGTGGAATCTATACCGAGGGCCCTCTTTACCTGTTTCATCTTGTAGAAGAGTTTCTTTTGTGCCTGTGTCGTACCGATCTTTACAAGGCTCCACGATTTGATTATGTAGTTCTGAATATATGCGCGAATCCACCAGACGGCATACGATATGAGCTTGAATCCCTTATATGGATCGAATTTTTTAACGGCCTGCATCAGACCGATATTGCCCTCCTGGATGAGATCCATGAGCTTTAGGCCATAATCCGTATATTCGTAGGCTATCTTCACGACGAACCTCAGATTCGACACAACAAGCTTATGTGCCGCCTCAATATCGTTGTGGTCATGCCACCTGACGGCCAGTTGGAACTCCTCATCCTTAGAGAGGAGTGGATATTGCTTTATATTGTTCATGTAGAGTGTCAGTGCACTCGTTTTAACCGGTAATCTCTCCATTAATAATCTCCTTTTTGAATCACCCGAATTTATCTATTTTTTTCGGGATTAATCTTTTTATTAGCAGTACATCAAGTTGAGTGCTAATTATACCACAAATGAGTATTTTTTCAAGATTATTTGAAAAACATTTTTTTCTTTTACAAAAAAACCTAAATCTCCTCGTCCTTCGGTCGTTTTAAAATACCTTATTGATATATTTCTCATCTCTTTATCTATAAACATTTTTCTCAACATTCCCATCGGCATTTCAATTGACATATAAAAAAAAATAAGTTAAATTACTTACTACCTGTTATATAGATGCTATTGACATTATAAAGTTTCACAATTTATAAAATCTCTTTCCTAATGGAGATCAATTGAGATGCGCCTCGGCCTGAAGAAATTATTGAGAGAACTCCACCTATTGGGGGATAAAAAAATCGGTATAGCTTTAGGCAGCGGCGCCGCCAGGGGACTCGCACATCTGGGAGTCCTCAAGGTGTTTGAGGAAGAGGGTTTAAAGATAGACTGTGTTTCGGGCGCAAGCGTGGGATCGATAGTCGGTGCTTTTTTGGCGGCCGGGAAATTAAAAGAGCTGAATAGTTTTTGCTCAAAACTCACGAGCTGGGATTCTCTAAAACTCATAGATCCCATCCTCATCCCAAAGATGGGACTGGTTGAGGGAAAAAAGGTCGAGAAATTCTTCAGGGATTATCTGGGCGATTTAAAGATTGAAGAACTCGAAATCCCATTCGCATGTGTCGCAACCGATTTCTACAGCGGATCGGAGGTTATCCTAAAGAGCGGTGATCTGGTTACTGCAGTCAGGGCCTCCATATCCATACCCGGCATCTTCAAACCTGTTAAGATGAACGGCATGATGCTTGTCGACGGAGGAGTTGTAAATCCCGTGCCCGTGGAGGTTGTAAGGAATCTTGGGGCAGAAGTTGTAATAGCCGTGGATATCACTCCGAGGGTCTCTCAGAATGTAGTTTTACCTGGAAACGGCACCGTTATAAAAGGTGGTTCTTCAATTACAAAAAAGAGTTTTTATGATCCACCGAACGTCTTCGAGATCATCATCGGTTCCATAGCCATCATGGAGACACAGATAAACAAGATGAGGATGAAGAGCGAGAAGCCTGATGTGATAATTACGCCGGAACTGAATGGCCTTGGACTCTTCGATTTCCACAAATATAACCTCGGTGTAAAGGAGGGGGAGCGGGCGACATGGGAGGTTATTCGAAGGATAGAGAAATTTGTGAAATAGTCGAAATCCATTAGACGAAAAACCATGAAAGACAAAAAAACAAGGTCAAAATCAAAGATAACGGGACTTTCAAAGATTGTGCTTGAGTGCGCCTTTGATATAGCCTCCAAGATCAAGGCCAAGGAGGTATTTGTTATCATTCACAGTCAGGAAGACTATCAAATCCTCACGGAGCAGATAAAGAAAATGGACGCCGTGATGGCAATAAGAAACGAAGAGCTTTACAATGATACCGTAGAAAAAGCATCTAAAGTTCTGAAGGTACCGGACGTAAACCTGACGAGAATGGGACAGATCAAAGTTGCCATTATGCTCGCACTTTCATCTAAAATGATCGAACCCGGTGACAGGATCGTATGCATAACAGGCGTTCAGGATCTTGGGGTGAACGATTCCGTAGTGGTAATCGATACGGGAAGTGAGTTCGAGATATTTCTATCATCAAATCTGTTGGATATCTCCGGCTCTGTCAGCCCCGATGTCTTCGAGACCGTCCTGAATCTCGCAATGGAGCTGTCGACACAGGGGAGGGATGGGAGATCCGTGGGCACGATCTTTGTCCTTGGTGATGAAGAGAAGGTCCTTCAGCTTTCACGACAGCTTATCATAAATCCGTTCAAGGGATATTCCGAAGAGGAGCTTTCACTCCACGACCCACAGTTCAGGGAGGCCGTAAAGGAATTTTCCGTAATAGACGGGGCATTCATAGTCCGGAGTGACGGGATCCTGATTACCGCGGGGAGGCATCTAAACGCCGCGCTTGAAGGTGATAACCTCCCCCAGGGGCTTGGGAGCAGGCACGTGGCGGCCGCCGGTATCACGTCCCTTTCTGATGCGATAGCAATCGTAATTTCTGAATCTACCGGCAGCGTCAGAATATTCAAGAGCGGGAAGATCTTCATGGAGATCGAAAAGCCGACCGTCAGATCGTAAAACAAGAAATCCATACATATTCAAGCCTCATACCATCCAAATTTCCTGGATGTCTGAAAGTCACCTTATTGTTTTCTGATAAGAGGCGACTCTTTGTCTCTAAAAGTGATTGCCTAAAAGAGTCGCTTGTATTATAATTTCCATACAATATATCATAGGACAAACTCCTAATTACAATCCATGAGCGATTATAAGATCGGAACACTCGAATTAAGTTCGAACGTCATTGCTGCCCCCATGTCGGGAGTAATGGATAAACCCACCCGTATACTGGCAAGAACCTTCGGGGCCGGGATGGTATTTACTGAACTTATAAGCGCACAAGGTATTATAAGGGGTAGTGATAAAACCGAGGCCCTTATCACATGCGATCCCCTCGAGGAACCACTCGGAGTTCAGTTGTTTGGAAGAGAACTTCAGGGGATGGCAAAGGCCGCGTTTTTTGCGGAAGAAAAAGGTGCGGCCCTTATCGACATCAACATGGGATGCCCGATGAAAAAGGTTATAAAGTCGGGGGCGGGAGCGGCCCTTTTGAGGGAGCCGGATCTCGCACAGGATATAATCTCCGGGATAAGAGGTGCCGTTACGGTTCCTGTGACCGTAAAGATCAGGGCGGGTTGGGATTATTCAGATCTGAACTTCTGCGAGATTGGAAAAAGGGCCGAGGACTCGGGGGTGGATGCCGTTATCCTCCACCCGAGGACTGCAAAACAGTTTTTTTCGGGTCATGCCGACTGGGAGATGATTGAAAATCTCGCATCAACACTCTCCATCCCGGTCGTTGGGTGCGGCGATATAATAGATTACATCGATGCTCAAGAAAGAATCAAAAGATCAGGTGCTAAATTTGCAATGATTGGGCGAGGTGCACTTGGGAGGCCCTGGGTATTTGGGGAGACATGTAGGAAGCCTGCTCCTCAAGAGGTCCTCAAGGTCATTGAGAGACATATCGAACTCGCGGTCGAACACTATAGAGAAGTTCGCTTTGTTCCAATATTGAGAAGGCAGATATCATATTACACAAGGGGCTTTGTCGGTGCGGCACGATTCAGGAGCACACTGATGGAGAAGCGGGATATAGATGATATCAGGCGACACGTAAGGGAATTTTTCAACACTATTGAAAGCGGCAGAAATGAGGGCTGTAGAGAAAGAGTTTCAGCATAATAAAGCGGTGACATTTCAGTTGATTGATGATGCTCAAAAAAAGGTCTTTGACACACTAAAAGGACGCCACATTGAGGTTTGGGAAGAAAAGAATCTCAGAGACCTCAAGTACACCCTGAAGTCCAAGAGGCCCGATTTTCTCTTTATCGGCTCCAAATATCTTTTAAAGAGGGGCATCGGTCTTGTATCATCCATCAAGAAGGGTATAGCTGGTCTTTCGGTGATCATCGTTTCAACCACTGACGAAAGAAGAAAGCTCCTCCCATTCCTGAATGAGGATGTTTCCGGTATTCTATACGAACCCTATTATCAAAAAGAAATAATGTTCGTTCTGAATTCATCAGAAAAGATGATGAAGACCGAGATACAGCATGATACTGCAGATGAACTTTTAAGTCATTTGTTAGACCTTAATAGGATCTACATAGGGAAGTCCCCAAATACGAATCATGTCAGAAAGGGTGCGTTTGGGGCGAAAAAAAACAGGGAACCCATCTTGATAGTCGGTGAGACGGGATGCGGAAAGACACATATTTCTAATTTTATTCACATAAATTCCGAAAACACACTATCTCCTTTCAGAATATATAATCCCATAAAGGAACCGGAGAGGGGTAGGGGGATAGCAAAATATATAGAGGGCCTTCCTCC
>CAZDOD010000062.1:0-14532 GCA_964506935.1 uncultured Thermodesulfobacteriota bacterium
TGGTACTTGAGACAGATTGTCAGTTCCCATTAAATCAATCAAAAAATTCTGTGCAGGAACTTCTCTCCCTTCAATTTCGATTTGAGTATTCAATAAATCATTCAATAATTCTATATTTTTTGCAGTCCAATCCGAGAAACTTCTTTCATTTGACCATATCTCTCTAAATTTTTCCAATCCTAATCTCTTTATTTTACCTATTTTAGCCATAATTAATCCTCATATCATTTCCACTATAGAAAAAAGGTAATTTAAAGCTTCCTATATAAAAAAGTGGACCTAGTAAATAAATTTCTTTATGTTACGTATTTAGAATTTCAGGAAATATTAGAAGTACACATAATACAATGCGTACAACCCGTACAACGTGTACACTCCGTACAATATGTACAGCCCGTACAATTAGAAATACAACCGGTGCAATATTTTGTACAACCAACACATTCACTCGTACAGCCTGTGCAAGCAGTGCACCGGGTACAACAAGCCTCACAAGTGGCGCAACCTCCACAACCAAGAACGGCTATGACGCTATAAGCTGCTGTGCTTAACAATGTGGTGCCGCTTGCCGTTAAAAACTTTCTTCTTGATATTTTACTCATTTTTTGCATCCTCTTTAGACTTGTTACATCCAGCGTGGATAATTCCCTTCCAATAACAGTCTCTTTCAGACAATTCAGCTATCCCACAGAATACTTCTGAAGATGATACTATATACTTATTGCAATTTGATGCAACACATTCATTCATGTAAGATACAAAAGGGTCTAAAGCCTTTCTTTTAAGAGGAAATCTTCCATCATTTTTAGTGTAGAATAAAACTCCTAATTTTGAAGTAAATGGGAAAAACCTTTCACCTTCAAACACTAATGAAGTATTTTCATGAAAAGCATGAAAAGGGAAATCCCCTGTTATAAAGTGATACCCAAGCATTGCATGATCACCATCTATTCCTTTATCCATTGAGACTATTTCCACTGAAAGTTTCTGAAATTCACTTACAATTTCTGGATGTTTTTCTTCTACTAGCTCTTCAACAGTTCGACATCTCCTTGAAGATTCATCTTTCAGTTTTTCAAAATTCTGTTCATTCCTATAGAACTGCAAAGCAAGGTATGAATTTATTATATCTTTATAGTCTAATATAACTTGCTTAGTTTTCTCTCCTTGAAATTCTTCTATAACTTTTCTTAATTTTTTAATGAATTTGCCAAATTTATCTTCGATGGGGTTGATAAAATCCTCATCAAAATCTTTTGAAAAATACTTTTTCCTTATAAATATTCTGTTCTTGGTTCTATTATTATACTCATATTCGATATCGCCATTAAAACCCTTTTTAAAAAGAAAAAAATAGCCTTCATGGTTAGTAAAACATTTTAAATACTTTTCTTGTAATGTATGTGGTTTCATTTTTTATGTATGTTATACTTGAAATCGTCAGATCACAAGTGGCAAGGCAAATCTAAAATACCCTATCCCTTCAAAACCCCTTCCCTGAAGAATCCGGCGTATATGACGGCGCCGAGGGCGCCCGATAAATTATTGACGACTATATCCCGAAAGTCGAAGACCCGAAACGGGAGGAACCCCTGAACAATCTCGTCCGCGCTCCCCACCACGAGGCTTACAATAATCGCCGCAACGTAGCAAAAAACTATATCGACCTTGTGTATCGACACCGCCCAGAAGACGAGCGCCCCCAAAATCCCGTATTCGATCAGGTGGACCTTCTCTGCCGGGTAGTAGAGGAGCCTCATTATAAAAAAGAAGCAAACGACGATAAGGATGAGAAATATGTAGCGCGACGGGCGCTTCTCCTTTTTTATAAACGTGATATAGGTTAGAAACGCCGCCAAAAAGAAGTAGGGCGAGACACCGAGGATCGGATTGAAGTAATCCCCCAGATTCCTTTGGGCGAAATCCATAATCATCACGACATCCCCGAGGGTAATGAAGATGAGGAGGACATAGAGTGCGACTATCGACCAGACGACCTTTTTTTCGGGGAGATTTTTTAAATACTTCATCCATTTCATAGTATCCCGTGACGGGTATCGTGTCAACAGTATAATATGTGGCTTGACAAAGCACAAAAGTTAACATATCATTCTTAAGTAGTTACATCTCTCCTTTTACATTTATTTAAACGGAGTGGTTTATATGGTTGATATCGACAAGAGAAAGGTGCCGGTAGAGATGCTCCGCTGGGAGTGTGATCCGAATATCTTTCCTTTCGAGACGACTCAGGAGATAGAACCTCTTGAGGAGATAATAGGTCAGGAAAGGGCGCTTTTGGCCCTGAAGACCGGCCTCGAGATAGAGAGCCCCGGCTATAATATTTTTGTTTCGGGCATCACCGGCACGGGCATGACGACCACGATCAAGACCACGCTCGAGAAATTCCTGAAGCCGGGCCCTCCCCCCGACGATATATGTTACGTCAACAACTTCAAAAATCCCGACATGCCCAAGGCGATAGTGCTGCCGGCAGGCGAGGGGAGGAAGTTCAAAAAGGCCATGGCGGACCTCACATCCACCATCAAATCGACGATAGAACAGGTCCTGACGAGCCAGGAGTTCAAAAACACCATAAAGGGCGTCGCCGAGGAGTTCAGAAACCGCCAAAAGGAGATGTTCAACCGCATCCAGCTTAAATCCCAGGAGGAGGGTTTTTCCCTCGTCCAGGTCCAGATGGGCACGATGACAAGGCCGGTCTTTCTGCCAAATTTTCAGAACGAGCCCACGCCATTGGAAAAGCTTGAGAGCATGGTGGAGTCGGGCGAGTTCCCGAAGGAGCGCTTCGAGGAGCTGAAAGAAAAATCTTTCCAGCTAAACAGCGAGCTCGACAACATCCAGAGGGCCGCATTCAGTATAGAAAAGGACCTCAGAAAAAAGATCGAGGAGATGGAGACCGATGCCGTAAGACCCGCCATTGAGGAACAAATAGAATCGGTAAGGGCGGCCTTTGATTTCGAGGGCGTCTCCGAATACCTCGACGAGGTCAAAAGCGACATCATAGAGAATATCTCATTTTTCAAGGAGGAGGAGGGCGCCAAGTCCCAACAGATGCCGTTTCCGCTGTTCGGGCTCGGGACCGAAGAGAGCCCCCTGTGGCGCTACGAGGTGAACCTTCTGGTCGACA
Organism: uncultured Thermodesulfobacteriota bacterium; assembly: GCA_964506935.1. Taxonomy (GTDB): domain Bacteria; phylum Desulfobacterota; class Zymogenia; order Zymogenales; family Zymogenaceae; genus CAZDOD01. The sequence continues at coordinate 3,146 of CAZDOD010000062.1, forward strand.
ACTCCGACACCAAGGGAAACCCCGTGGTACTCGAGACCACCCCGACCTATACCAACCTCTTTGGAAGCATCGATAGATCCATAGACAGGACGGGCGCCATAAAGACCGACTTCACCAAGCTCAAGGCGGGGAGCATCCACCGGGCGAACGGAGGCTATCTTATCCTCAACGCCTTCGACGTCCTGACCGAGCCGGGAAGCTGGCGGTGTCTCAAAAGGGTATTGAAGAATAGACAGATCGAGTTCCACTGCCTCGAGCCCTACACCCTCTTCGCCTCCTTGAGCATCAAGCCCGAGCCCATCGACTCCGCCATCAAGGTGATCATGGTGGGCGACCCCTATATATATCATCTACTTCTAGCGCAGGATGACGATTTTCCTATGATCTTCAAGATCAAGTCGGACTTCGACTCGGTCATGGAGAAAAACGAGGAACACATCAAAAAATACGCCTCGTTCGTAAAAAAGATCACCGAGGACGAAAAACTCCTCCCGTTCAACCGCCACGCGGTTTCTGAGGTCGTCGAGTTCGGGATAAGAGAGGCCCGCTCGCAGAAGAAGATCAGCACCCGGCTCTCGGACGTGGCCGACATTATACGAGAGTCGTCATACTGGGCCAAGACGGATGGGAAGGATGTCGTTGACGCATCCCACGTCGAGCGCTCGATTACCGAAAAGAACAACCGTGTGAATATGGCCGAGGACAAGATCAAGGAGCGCATAAAAGACGGGATATTGATGATAGAGACCGAGGGGAAAGAGGTGGGACAGGTAAACGGCCTTGCCGTCTACAGCCTCGGAAACCACTTCTTCGGCGCCCCCAGCAAGATCACGGCGATAACCTCGCTCGGGAGGTCGGGTATCATCAACATCGAGCGCGAGGCGAAGCTCTCCGGCAACATCCACGACAAGGGCGTGTTGATCCTTTCGGGTTATCTTAGGGGCAAATACGCCCAGGACATTCCTTTGACTCTGTCGGCTTCGATCTGCTTTGAACAGTCGTACTACGGCGTCGAGGGAGACAGCGCCTCTTCGACCGAGCTATACGCCCTGATCTCAAGCATCACGGAAATACCCCTGAGGCAGGACATAGCGATCACCGGCTCGGTCAACCAGAAGGGGGAGGTCCAGCCGATCGGCGGCGTAAACTACAAGATCGAGGGATTCTTCGATATATGCCGTGACCGGGGCCTCACCGGAACCCAGGGCGTGATGATACCCGACACAAACATCGACGATCTTATGCTGAGATCGGATGTCATAGAGGCGGTAAAGGGGGGGAAATTCCACATATATAAGGTCTCGACAATCGACGAGGGAATCGAGATTCTCACTGGGATACCGGCGGGGACAAAGAACGATGGCGGGGAGTACCCTGAGGGGACGATAAATTATCTAGTGTTGGAAAAGCTAAAAGAAATCCACGACAAACTAAAGAAGATCGGAAAGACCGACGAGAAAGAAAAGGACAAGGAGGAGAATAGTTAGCTCCCCCACCAAGTCTACTACTCAAGGTCGGGATGGCATTTCTCTTTAATTGGTTGACTTCTTGTTGCGATTGAGATCGTGGTTGGGCAAATTGTCTTTTGATTAGGACTATTCTATTGCTACCCGTCAGGGGCTTGTGATATCAGCGACCTTATTTATCCTTTCCATCATCCGATCAATCAATATGTCAAGAGAATCCATCCGAAGTGAGATAGCATACTCCGGACATATCTCCACACACCGCCCACAGGCCTTGCACCCCTCTCCCACTCTGGCCACACCATCCACTATCTTCATCTCGGATACGAAGCAGACATCCTCACATATGCCGCATCCCGTACATAGCTCGGGGTCGATCTCTATCGAGATCCCAGGGAGCTTTTTGTAGGCCTTATCCAAGTTCGGCCCCCTCTTTTTCATGTGCGTTCTGTAGAGACAGCAGCAATCGTCACAAAAACAGATAAACATCAGGCGGTCAAAGGGTACGGTGTGAAAGGCGACCGGGTCTATCCAGACGTGCGCCACGTTGGCAACAAGCCCCGAATCCGCCGCCCTCCTTATGTGGGCGATCCCCTCGTCCGTCGAAACAAACCGCCCGTGGGACGGGTGCATCCGGCGGGCAGCCTTCCCGAGGGCGATGCATCCTATATCCTTAGGGTGGTTTTTACAATCCAGCTTGGCCCGGCAGAGGCATTCATCCAGGATGAATATATCCGCCGAACGTCTCAAAATCTCCTCCACGATCTTGGTCGGGAGCACCACGCTTTCAGGCATCTTTACCTCGGCGTTTATCGGAATCGCCGTAACCTCGTTGTAAGGATATGCGAAGAATGGATTGATTATCCACTTGAATACGGGGTATGAGCTGAGCTTTTTTGCGGCGGTTATTATCGGCCAAGACAGCCATAACGAGAATTTCACGACCTTTTTGTTGGGCCCGTATCTCAAAAAATTAAACATTTTAATTTAATCTCCAAATAGCCCTTTTCCACAGGATTGAAGACTCACATCCTCATCATTCAAAATCTATCCGTTCCCTCACCCTCCCCATAAAAGTGGAGACGACACGGTCTAAATCCTCGATCTCGACGCTGATCGCCCCTTCGGGGCATACCGTCACACATCGACCGCACCCCTTGCATGAGTTCTCGTCACGAAATATCCCGTCCTCACCGATAGAGAGCGCCCCCATGAAGCAGTCATCGACACAAGTGCCGCACAGGGTGCAACTATCTTTGTCGTAGACGAATTTTATCCCCTCGAGCCGCACGAGGGATCCCGCCGCCTCTTCGGGGAGGTATTTCCCGGAGGCGAAGATTGTACAGCAGCAGCGGCAGCAGTGACAGATCGTAAGGAGCTTTCCCCTGTCGCGAACCCCCCAGATGAAATTATCCAACTTCACCCTCCCGATCATCGGAATGAGACCTGCATCGAGAGTCCTATTGAGGTGTTCTATCGCCTCCTCTTTACTTACGTGCCTTGCAATCCTCGGATCTATCTCGCGCGTCCCCTCACCTAAAAGGGTGCATCCGTAATTAATCGGGTATTCAGTGCAATTCTTTGCATCCCTGCATGTACAGCGATCGATGATAACCCTGTGGGACGAACGGGAGATCAACTCCTCCACAACCTCCCTCGGGAGGTAGGTGCTCCCCGTGCCCTCGATCTCTTCGTTTATTGGGATATATGAGATGTTTAGATTCTTTTTCGTAAAGAGGGGGAGCGCAAAAAATTTTACTATTCCACCCACCAGCGGCCATGTCGTCATGCGGGCGCTGATCCATGTAATCGGCCATATTTTTGCGAGGATAGAAAGCCAAAACTTTGGTCTTTTTGACATTATTTTTTCCTCTGTCTCATTTCAAAAGAAATTTTCATTAGGATGCTCCGTCATTCAAAATCTACAAGGCCCCTTATCCGCCCCACAATCTCGTCGATCGCCGAATCAACATCAGAAACCTCGGCACGAACCGCCCCTTCGGTACATACCGTGACACACCTCCCGCACCCCTTGCACAACGCCTCGTCCCGAACGAGCCTTTGGTCTTTTATTGTGAGTGCCCCCATAAAGCACTCCTCCACACACATACCGCACAATGTACACATCCCATCATCTATTTTTATCTTCAGGCCCTCAAGTCGAACGAGCCTGTCGGCGATCTCGGTGGGGAGGTATTTCCCTGAGGCGAGAATTGTGCAGCAGCACCGACAGCAATGGCATATCGTCAAGAGCTTCCCACGATCTTTGACGCCATAGAGGAAGTTGTCAACCCTAGCCCTCCCGACAAGCGGAATGAGTCCGTCTTTTAAGGTTCTATCGAGATGATCGATTGCCTCATCAATTGTGACGTGTCTTGCGATCCTCGGGTCTATCTCGCGTGTACCGTCACCGAGGAGCGTGCATCCGTATTCTATCGGGTGACTAGTGCATTTTCGATCATCGCGGCACGTGCAGCGATTGATTATCACACGGTGGGATGATTGGGAGATCAGCTCCGCAACTATCTCTCTCGGAAGAAATGTCCCTCCCGCTCCCATGATCTCTTCATTTATCGGGATGTAAGTGAGGTTAAGGTTCTTCTTTGAAAACAGCGGGCGCGTGATGAGGACGAGGAGCCTGCCGATCACCGGCAGTGAATATGCCCTGCCGGAAATCCATGTAATGGGCCATATCATCGACAACAGGTCCAGCCACCACTTCGGTCTCTTTGACATCTTTTATCTTTCTATCTGAAACTATCTCTTTCTCTTCGAGCCGGCTTCAAGAATAGTAATAATAAAGAAAATCGCGATAGCCTGAACGACGAGGGTCAGGGCGACGAAGAAACCGGCGTTTCTCAGCGCAATTGTGCCGAGCCCCAGGATGACATTAACGAGGAGGATAAATATTACAGCAATATCTTTGTCTCCGAGAAGGTCATACATCCTGTGGTGGATATGATCCCAACCGACAAAGGACAATAACTCCGAAAAATTTTTTACCTTCCTTTTCGCAATGCGGGACACCGTAGTATAGACCATGTCGTAGATCAGGACGCCGAAGATTATCAGTGGCGTGGAAAAGGAGACCAACGGGTCGTTTTGGGCCCACTCCCCCAAAATCGCAAGGGACGCGAGGACAAATCCCAGAAACGAACTCCCGGCATCACCGAGAAATATCTTCGCCCTCTTTCTGGGCACAAAATTGTATGGGATAAATCCCAGAGTCGATCCCATGAGTGCTATAGATAGCCATCCGAGATAAGTCTGATCGGTCTGGAAGGCGATTACCCCGAGAAAAAAAGAGATCACAACCGACACCCCCGCCGCGAGCCCATTCATGCCGTCAATAAAGTTCATGGCGTTTGTAATCCCCACAATCCACAAGAAGGTGAGAAAAAGGTTAAGCACAATTCCCAAATGTGTGGGCGGGAAAAGCCTAAGGACGACACCCGCCAATGCCACGACGGCGAATGCCGCCGCCTGGGCCAAGAGCCTCACCCATTCTTTGACGCCGAATACGTCTTCCAATATCCCCACCACGAGAATAATCGATGATGCCACTATGATCGACAGTATTTCGGGACTGATGACCCAGTTTAACGTTAATGACAGCATAAAGGCGAGAGCTATCGGTATGCTTCCGATCAGGGGCGTCGGGACCTCGTGGTCCTTTCTCCCCCCGGGTATATCCATGATACCGAAACGCTCCGCAAACCTTATCGCAAAAGGCATGATGCTAAACGAGAATGTCGAGGAAAACAAAAGTATCCACGCCCATCGCTGATCGATATCCCAGAAAAACTTCAACACGGGCGGGAGCACAGAAACTAGTGCAACGGCCAAGGTAAAATACCATAACGGTCCGGTTATCTTTCTTTTCATCTGTCCACTCATCTTTTTGTAAAAACGGCTTTTACGGCGTTTGAAACCCTCTCTACCTCCGAATCCGTGAGGGCGGGATAGATCGGAATCGACACATCTTCCTCATAGGCCTTTTTGGCTCCTTTTAGCTCTTCATCCCCCGTATAGAAATAGATGGGCTTGAAGACGGGGCGCATCGCATTGATCCCCAAATCCGACAGCCTACCGATCACGTCATCCACCCTCCCCGGTGCCTTGATGATGAAACGGTAGTGGATATCCTCCCCCGAAGGAGAGAGAGGGGGCATGACTATGCCCGCCCTTTGAAATTCTTCCCGATAAAAATTCGCTATTTTTTTTCTTCTAGATAGAAATTCGTCCAATCGCCCCAGCTGGGAGAGACCCAAAGCCGCCTGAAACGACGTCATCGAATAATTATAGCGGAGTCTCCCGTTCTCCCTCTTGTCATAGTGTATCAGGTCTCTCACCTCATCCAAGAGGCCCTTATCTTTTGATGACACCATCCCGCCGTGTCCTGTGGTCATGACCTTTGTCGCGTAAAACGAAAAAGCCGATACGGCCCCGACTCCACCGATCGGGCGCCCCCTGTATAGGCCGCCTACGGCCTGGGCCGAGTCTTCGATCACGTCAACACCCAGAGATGAGATATCATCAATCGGTGTCGCCCTACCGAAGAGGTGTACACAAATGACCGCCCTTGTCCTCGGCGATATCGCACGGCCTATCTCTTCTGTGCCGCTGATCCCCGCCTGCGGCTCGACGTCCGCCAGTACCGGCCTCGCCCCAACGTACCTTATGGCGTTAAGCGGCGCCGTACACACATAAGCGGGGAGGACGACCTCGTCTGTCGGGCCGACGCCCAAAGCGAGAAGCGAAAGGTGCAAGGCCGCCGTCCCCGAGCTGACGGCGACCGATCCGACCGCCTCAATCCTTTTGGAGAAGGCATCCTCAAATTCGGACACTGTCTTCCCGCCGGCCAAGATACCGGATCGAATCGCCCCGGCCGCACCCTCAACATCCCCATCACTTATGCAGGGCTTTGAGTGGGGGATCATATCCCCCCGTGGAGAATTATCTCCATCTTTAAACTGACGAAATTGATCAGACATTGATAATTAAGCGTTCCGGCGCGAAGGCCTCGGCAAATCTCATCCCAGCCTGAATCCCTCGAAAATTGGCGAGCGAGCGGGCTATCTCAAGGATCGATATCCCCTCCACATTTGTCTTCATTATTTGAGACTTGTGTGCCATGAGGGCCTGCATCTTGGTGTCCATAAACTCTTCAATATTCACGAAGACCTTCGGTGTAAAATTCTGAGTCGACGGCACCTCGAAGTATAGGACGTTTGCGATCTTCCTCGCAGCGGAGTTTAGGGCCCTTGCGAGCTCTCTGTGATCCTGATGGGTATCCTCCTCGAAATTGACAAATATCATGTTTGGCTTGACCTCAAATATCACATTCTCTATGATATCTATAAGCTTTTTCTGGGGAGGCGGAAAGGTGTCGGGAAAATCCCCCCAATAGACCTTTTTCGCCATGAGTAACTTTATGGCATCGTTCTGCTCTTTGAACCGCACCTCGCCATCGCCACCCATTTCGCCCCTAGTCATGAGCATTATATAAATAGTATGCCCCTTCTCGGCATACTTGACCAACGTACCCCCGCATCCGAACTCGATATCGTCGGGATGCGCCCCAAGGGCCAGTATATTCATGCTTTTAATCTCTCTCATGTCCGTCTTATCCCCCTTAAATATTCAAGACTACGCTCGCCCGTATTGAAAATAAGGTCCACAACCGAAAGGTTCGGTAAAAATTCCCCGAAGAGCTGGGGGTATTCGGGATGGGAAAACTCCTGAAACTCGACACCAACCCCCGCCTTTTTATATACCTCGAGATCCATATAGTCTCTCCCCCCGCCCCCCGCGAGGTAGATGTCGCCCCCGACCTTTTTTACAATCTCAATAAGCCTCAAGTCCCTGTCCTCGGTGATATCACCGAGATCGGAGGCCGTAATAAATTTTGCCTCTATACCCAAAATTGAGGCGATAAGTTTCACACATTCGATGTTGAGCCCCGAAAGCCACTCCCACGGACGGGCGAGAAGCGCCTCAAATTTTTCTATGTACATATCGAAAAATGATGCCTTCTTATAACAAGAGATAAGGCCCATCATATGTTTTTTTTGCCATTTCACGGTATTGTTGATTGTCACGTCTCTTATCTTCTGTCCATAATTGTGATGTACGGGGACGGTCAGCCACTGGCCCCCGTCCGAGCCCTTGATCTTATTTCGGTTCTGAAATTCGTTTTTTTTAAACTGCACCGTATCGAGAAAAACAAAGACATCCGCCCTATCCATCTTATCGAAATACCCCAGCCAGGGCATATATTGCGGCTGGTGGATCGTTACAATCACAAAGACCCCCCCATCAATTCACGCCCATCAATTCACGATATAGAGCCTCGGTCGCCATGACAGTATTTTTTATATCGAAGAGCCTGTCCGCCCTTTTTCTCCCTTGAATTCCCATCTCTCTTGCCCTGTCGATATCTTTTAAAACCTCAATACAGGCGCGTGCCAATTCCCCGCTGTCATTTGGTGGCACCAATAAACCCGTGACCCCGTCCTCGACAACCTCGGGTATCCCGCCGACCTCTGTCCCGACCACGGGAAGCGAGAGCGCCATCGCCTCGACCATGCTCATACCCAGGCCCTCGTTCAAAGAAGGCATAACCATAAGGTCGGCCCCCGAAAGGAGCCTCGCCACGTCCCTTCTGAAACCCAAAAAAATGAAGTTTTCAGAAACCCCAAGGTCCCGTGACCTCCTCTCCATATCACCCCTCAGCGGGCCGTCGCCGACCATGAGGAAAAAGACGCGGTCGCCATCTTTCAGTCCCTCGACTATCTTCGGCGAGGCATCCACCAAGACACGATGCCCCTTTACGAAGACCATCCTCCCGACACATGCAATGACGATGTCGGATTTTCCAATCCCCAAATCCCTTCTCATCCCCCAACGATCTCCCCCTTTGACGAAGGACCCTATATCGATCCCGTTGTATATCGTCTTATACTGCCACTCTTTTCCTATCTTCTGCTCCAAAAATTGCCGCGCCCCGATATCAGAGAGGGTCACTATCCTATCACACCACGACGCCGCGAGCCTCTCAAGAAAAACATAGAGTCTCGTCTCCCATCCGGGGAAATAGCCCGAGAAGATATTCCCGTGTGGAGAGTAGATCACACGCCGACTCCCGGAAAGCTTTGCGGCGAGCCTACCCAAAAAACCACCTTTTGACGTGTGGGTATGGATAATATCATACTTATTTCTTCTCAACTCAGAGACCAGGCTACAAAGGCTGATAAAATCGAGGATTGGATTGATCTCCCGTCTCAATGTCGAAACCTTTTTTATCTCTATCGGAATTTTTTTTACTTCATCCAAAATATCGAGACCCTCGGGGCCGGGCCCGGATATCAGGGTCTGTGAGAACTCACCGTGATTTACCCCCCCCACGAGCGAGATGAGAATCCTCGGGGCGCCCCCCTCCTCCATACGTGTAATGATATGAAGGACTTTTATTCTTTTTGCCTCTGACTTTTTTATCTTGATCTCGTCCAAAAAATCTATCAGATCACCTTAAAATCTATAGAGCTCGGTACATCTGACGCAGGCAGCAAACATCCCTCTCTCCTTTACCTCCCTCCGGTAACTTTTATAACCCTCTCCGTTCCATATCTCCCGAAACGAAATCTCCCTTATGTTGCCCAAGGAAACGCCCTGAGACAGGCATGGCCTCACCGACCCGTCAGGAAAAATATACGCGACCATCCAGGGGCTCATGCACCTCTTCGGGTAGCTCTTCGGCGAGAACTCGAAATTTGTGTAGTACTCTCGAACCTCTTCGTCGGTGAGGTTCGGGTAGACCGATGCGCCATGGGATGTGACCTCGCTAAGATTTTTTATCAATCTGTCGGGATCGATAGACGGGAGCTCATCCAGTATAAACCCCTCCCAGTCGGTACTTACGGTATCAAACTTTTCTGTCATAACCCTGTTGTGGGCGTCATAAATCTGTCTGTTTATAAAAATCAGGTGGTGAAACGTCACCTCGCTTGCGCCCATCGCTTTTGCGGCCTTAAAAGTCTCCGAGAGATACTCGTAGTTGAAATCGAAGATCGTGCTGTTGACGTTGACGACCGGCCTTTTTGCCCCTTTTTTTTTCTTCTCCTCATTGATGATCGAAAATCCCACTTCGGCATCGCGAAAAACTCCCTTTCGCCCCCTGACGCGATCGTGGATCTCGGGGGGGCCGTCGAGTGAAAAAATGATCTCATCGAGGCCGAGCCGCACGAGGTCTTTGGCGTATCTACTCAAAAAAGTCCCGTTGGTGATGATATTTAACCTCATGCCCGAACTTTTAATACTCTCGATCACGGAGACTATATCCTTAAATATGAGTGGTTCTCCGCCGAAAAGGGTTATGGTCGGGGAAAAGCCCTTGACGTCATCGATAAGCGATCTGATGTCATCGACTCCCAGCTCTTGTCTCAATATCTCGGGGGTATAGTGGCGGGCCGATCCAGCTTCCCCCCACTGACCACACATCTTGCATCGGAGGTTACAACGGTATGTAAGGAGGATGGATATCGTCTCGGGGAATGCGCTCTTGCCGTCGCCGTAATAGTAAGACAGGGCGGACCTCCCCCGAAGGTAGAGGGCCCTGAAGGCATATCCGGGAAATAAAAGCGCCTTTTTTAGGCTCCTCTTCAGGTTCCTTATCGGGATCACTCGGCCTCCTCACCCTGTTTCTTCAAATACTCATCCCTCTCCAGATCGTGTGGATAATAGTAAGAAGGGCTTTTATCTCTCATATTGATTTCGTCGGCCTTTTTATTGATGTAAGATATGAGGAAGGCAATTAATATAACCAAAAAAAAGAGTAATATATTACGCCCGGTGTTCTTTATCTTTTTTCTTCTCGCCATGACCTAACTCATAATCTTATTTATTGTCTCTATTATAACAGCAATATCCCTCTTAGTCACCCCCGGATGGGTGGGGAGGACCAAGAGCCCCTTGGAAAGCCGTGTCGCATTCGGAAACGGGTCGGGCGACTTCATGTAGCCGAGGTCATATACCGAATGAATCGGCCTCTGATACATCCTCGCCGTATCTATACCACGCCTGAAGAGTTTCGATATAATCTCATCGATCTTGTCTTTCCTCTCAATCATAATCGGGAAATGATTAAAGGAGGGCGCGCCGCCCTCGATTATTTTCGGGAGCCTTATACCATCGAGCCCGCTAAGACCCTCATACAGCGTCGTCCCGTTCTCCACCCTCTTTTTTACCTCACCCCCAAGGGCGTCAAGCTGAACAAGACCGAGCCTCGCCGCAAAGGGGGATGCGAGTCCGGGCTCAAAGTGTGTGTGGACTTTTTTTGACTTAAATGGCGCGATCATCGGATAGAGGGCGCCGTAGACACCGGGCCTTATGGCACCCGACATCAATAGAAGGATGAAAAAGAGCCTGAGGTCAAAGAGGCGCCCCGGATTTCGCAAGAGCTTTATCTCCTCGGCTATGGCCTTTGATATCTCATGGTCGTTTGATGTTATCACCCCACCGCGAAATGTCGAAATTATCTTACCCTTGCACATAGAAAAGATGCCGACCTCGGATAGACCCCCGACCTTTCTCCCGGATATCTCGGCCCCAGGGGCCTGGGCGGCATCTTCGATTACGAAAAAGCCTTGAGACCTCGAAAGCCCCTTTATCGGTTTCAGATCCATTGGAAACCCGAACATGTGTACGGGCACCACCGCAAGGCTATTTTTTGATATAGAGTCAGTGAGCCTTTCTGTATCCATGTTATACGTATCGATATCTATGTCACAAAGCCTCGTAGTCAACCCCGCCCTTCGTATCGCAAGCGTCAGAGTCGGGACGGTGTAGGCCGGAAGTATTACTTCGGTCTTTTGTGAAAATCTCCTGAGCGCCTTGAGTATTATGTAGAGGGCCGAGGTTCCG
>CAZDOD010000063.1:0-5109 GCA_964506935.1 uncultured Thermodesulfobacteriota bacterium
TTAACCTTTTCTTTATCCCGACCGTGAGATTTCTGTTATCGGGTAATTAGTTATTCTGAAAATTTAGAAGAGGAAACTTAGCATGAAAGTCTTGGCGATAAACTCGAGCCCACACATGGAGAAGGGGAACACAGCCATGATCCTGATCCCGTTTCTTGACGGGATGAAGGAGGCTGGTGCCGAAGTCGACATCATCAATGTAAGAAAGCTGAATATAAAACCGTGCCTCGGCTGTCTCAACTGCTGGACAAAGACGCCGGGGAAATGCGTCATCAAAGACGATATGGGGGATATCCTCCCGAAGATAAAGGGTGCGGATATTGTGGTCTTCGCAACTCCGCTCTACTGGGACGGGGTATCGGGGCTTATGAAGATGTTTATGGACAGGATGACCCCTATCGGGGAGCCCTTTGTTGAGATAAGGGACGGCCGCTCCCGCCATCCCGTCCGTGAGGGATACGGCCATGGAAAGGTCGTGCTCGTCTCGACGTGCGGCTACTTTGAGATGGAAAACTTCGACGCGATGATAACCCATTTTAGGGCCGTGGCGATAAACATGGAGCGCGAGTTCGCCGGGGCACTCCTTCGCCCGAATGCAATGTCGTTAAAACCCGCTATCCACTTCAAGATTCCGCTGGATGACATATTCGATGCGGCGAAATCCGCCGGGGTAGAGATCATCGAGAAGGGTGAGATGTCGACAGAAACTCTAAAAACCGTCTCGCGGGATTTTATGACCCTCGAACAGTTCAGCGATCAGGCAAATAGTTATTTCACCAAGGTGCTGGATGGGATTTCGGAGAAGTGAATTTGATTGCAGATGGGGGGATGGATTTTGGGGAAAAAAGCTGTACTTTATTTCTTCTTAAAAAAGCCATTGGATAAAAATAGAGATTTACAGGTGCTTGAGCGCTCCAACTGGAGATAAAGGCTCACTTGTCCCCCTCCCCTCAATTTTAAACCTATTCGTCTATCTCCGCAAAAGCACGAACCGGAAACGACGCACCTTTTTCTATCCTCAAGGGCACGGCGAAGAACCTGAAGCCGGCCTCGGGGAGGGGAGATAGGTTCGTGAGGTTTTCGACGATCAGGATATTTTTTGCGAGAAGCCTCGTGTGGACGGGGCGGGATTTGTCGTTTGTGTTATCCACGTTCAAGAAATCTACACCGACAAGGACCGTACCCGACTCAATCAATAGCTCCGTAAATTCCTCAGACAGATAAGGCCCATTTTTATTGTAGGTATCGGTCCCCCAGTATCTATCCCAGCCCGTCCTGACGAGCACGGCTCTGCCGCGTAGTCTTGATTTGGGGACGTCAAACCTGAGGGCACGGCCCTTTTCGGCGTCACCGTCAAGGACGATGGCCGGAAGACCCGCCACACGGTCTAGCGGGACTTCGCCAAGATCCATCATGTCCCGATGGCGGTGGAAGGGGCTGTCGAGATACGTCCCGACGTTGGTGACCATCTCGATCTTTCCGAGATAGAATTCGGCCTTTCCGTCGTAATTTGGGCGGGAAGCGTCGTGGTCGAGATATGCCCCGACCTTTATATTCGGGAGGCCCGGATACGGTTCCATCATGTCCTTTAGCGGGTGGTTTAGCTCGATAAATTTCCCCATAGCAGTCTCATATAATTACGTTGTTTTTATTTTCTCCTCAATATCCATCCAATCTCTATTTTTTTGGCGGTCATTTAGAGCATGAGATCCGGTTCCAGTAAAAGAGGGCGACGCCCTTGGGTTGCTCAATCCTCTCCGACATCATCTTTATCACGCCGTCAAAGGTCTTACCGTCCACCATCTTTTGTGAGATGAGGTCGTCTTTTGCGCCGAGGAGGATCGTGCGGGCGTTTTCAATCCACGCACGGTATCTCTCGGGGTCGTCCTCGGTATATATCTCGGGCTCAAAAGAAAGCTCGATGTCCTTTGCGCCGGCGGCCTTAAATATGTCGAAGAGCTTTCTGCCAATAAAGGGGTCGCCGCCCATCCGAACCTGAAGGTCGCAAAAACCTTCCATAATGAGATCGTGTCCGGGAATGTCGGGATAGTAGATGACGTTATTTAGATCGTTTTCCTGATTATTTATCTTTCCCCCGCGTTTAGTTACCCTGATCATCTCGGCTGCGACCTTTACAGGATCGCTCACGTGCTCGAGGAGATATCGGCAGTAGGTCACGTCGAAGTGATCGTCGGGGAGCGTGTTTTTCAAGACGTCGGCTGTTACGAGGATCACGTTTTCATTTTCGATGTTTTTTTCTTTTGCGATGTTTAGCTGGTCTTCGGATATTTCGAGCCCCGTTATCTTCGCATCGGGATATTTTTTTGCGATGTCGAAGATCAGGTTTCCCGTCCCGCACCCGAAATCACAGACTTTTTTTGTGGATAGGTCGCCGAGAAAACTGATAAAGGAGCTGTTTGTGATCTCGTTTAATTTAGAGAGTCGCCTCTGTTCCTCATTCGAGGTTCCGTGGATGTAGGTTGTCATGGTTCTATTCCGATTTCGAAAATTGTAGTATATATCAATACTCTCAGATTAACAGCGGAGATTTGTCCTGAAGCTTAAAGACCCTTAGGCTCGGTTCCCGAAACGTCAAACCATTTCTGATCTCCAAGGACGACCGATGTCTCGACCTGGCGCTCGGGGATCTTCCAGTATTTCATCAAGAGGCGGTTCTTTTCGCTTTCCGTGACAAGACGATACCCATACTTCTCGTAGAATTTGACTGCCCATACAGAATCGGCCCAGGTGCCGATCAGGATCGGGCGGTCGGTCATCTTCCTCAGATGGGAGAGCAATTTCCCACCAATGCCGTGATTCCTCTTCTCGGTTAGGACGTAGGAGTGTCTGATCAGGGTCACATCATTAACATCCTGAATTCCCATGACGCCGACAAGTTTCCCGTCCTCTTCGTATCCCCAGAAGATAACGCCGTCGGATATCTCGCTAAAAAGCTCGTCTTTCGGCATATACGGTTCTTTCCATCTATCGGGGGGTATGATGCCCTTGTATGCGATCGCGGACTCATTGATGATCTCGTAGATTACATCGAAATCGTCATCTTGGCATTGACGGATCATGACTTTTCTCTTTTTGGATTAGAATTTCAAAAAACATTTACTTTGATTATCAATTTGTAGTTAAGATTCATTAATCGAGATCGGAATCTCAAAAAAAACGAGGGAATAAGACTCATTCTTATATGACAATAGGACAATAGATAAAAGGGGAAATAGATTTCCCCTTTAAAAGCATTTATTTACGGTCTTAATCTCTAGTATCTTCTAGGCCCGTCGCTTCGTTGTCTGCTTTTTGGTGGGAAGGCCTCGTTAACTCTGAGCGTGCGCCCTAAAAACTCTTTTCCGTCAAGGGCCTCTTTTGCTTGTTCGGCGTCAGACGGGTTTGCCATCTCTACGAATCCAAAGCCCCTGCCTTCAATTATATTGACGCTTTTGACTTCACCATAATTGGTGAAAAGTTCTTCCAACTGCTCACTCGTTGTAGAATAACTTAAGTTCCCAACGTAAAGTTTACTCCCCTGCATCTATAACCTCCTTGTCATCAACATTCTCTTAAGTTAATAATGTATTTGGGAGGTTAAAGCAAGGCGAAAATTCAAACCCCTACCTATAGAGGACATTATTAAACTAAAAGAGAGACTCCTTAAAAAATTTTTAGAAGTTCTAAATGAGTGCTGGTTTCACCCCCTCATTTACTTATTAGGGAGTAATATTATCCAACTGTTTATATGGTGTCAAGAAATAAATATTCCGTGAAGTTTGAGGTTAAAAGGTTCATGTAAATACGATTTATCGATGTTCGATTTAGGCCGTTTTAAAAAAAGGCTTGACATATCATGACATTCTCTATATAATAAGTCGAGAATGAGGTGATGAAGAGATGAAGCTTTCAACAAAAAGTGAATATGCTTGTCTGGCGATGATCGATTTGTCGGAAAATTACGGCAAGGGTCTGGTTAAGATTGAGGATATCGCAAACAGGAAAAAAATCCCAAGGAAGTATCTGGAGCAGATATTATTGCTCTTAAAAAGGGCGGGATATCTCAAGAGCAAGAGGGGTTCTGAGGGAGGGTATGAGTTGTCAAAAAAACCCGGCGAAATATCTATTGCAGAAGTTGTGAGATTTATGGACGGGCCCCTTGCATCAGTTGGATCGGTAAGCAGATATTTTTACGAGGAAACGCCGATCGAGCAGAGCGAAAAATTGATAAAACTATTTATGGATATACGGGACTACGTTGCAAATAAGATGGAGACAACCACGTTCGCCGACCTGATTTAGTTTTTTTTGGAGATATTGTATATTAATCCTATAGAATATATAAAAACTATCGGAAATATATAGTAAATGGATGAGAGATCGAGGCCGTGAAGTCGGGCGATATCTTGTCCTTAATGATAGATCAAAAGTAGCATGAGTGGTTATCATGGAAATATTTATAGACAGGAAAAGTTAATTTAAAATTAGATAGACCTGTTGAATGATGTTGTATATTTTATAGAGAGGAATTGGAAAATGGAGACGATATTTCAGTTATCGTTGGCAATGGGCATCACCATTATGTTGGTGGCGTTTCTGGCAGAATATATAGATTCGACGTTGGGGATGGGCTACGGCACGACCTTGACTCCTTTGTTGTTGCTTATGGGTTTTGAACCGCTACAGGTCGTTCCCGCTATCCTTCTTTCCGAATTGGTAACGGGACTATTGGCAGGATTTACGCATCACTCGGTCGGGAATGTCGATTTCAAACCCAAAACGATGAATGTCAAAAAGATAGTAAATTCTTTTAGAGAGATAGGAGTCGTTGAGAGTTTTAAGCAAGGAGTCCCGTCGAGCCTCAGAATCGCCCTGTTGATAGCAGCATGTAGCATTGTGGGGACGGTAGCTGCGGTGTTTTTGGCAATAAATCTGCCTAAGTATTATCTCTCATTGTATATAGGCATTCTGATCCCTTTTGCAATGATGATGGTTTTGTTTGCTTTTTTAAATTTAGAATTACTTTTGCTTACAACTGTTTTTTTTACACCATTTTCAGTATTAGCATCTTACCTTTTTCCCGGAATTCCTGTAGATTTATCATTACCT
>CAZDOD010000063.1:5119-14491 GCA_964506935.1 uncultured Thermodesulfobacteriota bacterium
ATAGGCATTCTGATCTTGATGATAGGAATTGTTATCCTGGCGACGATAAACAAAAATTATGGTTTTTCGTGGAAGAAGGTAACAATCTTGGGATTGATAGCTTCATTTAATAAGGGCATTAGCGGTGGCGGTTACGGCCCTGTCGTCGTGGGCGGTCAGATGCTTTCCGGGATTAATGAAAAAAATGCCGTTGCGATCACCTCTCTTGCGGAGGGTTTGACGTGTATTGTTGGTGTCATAGTCTTCCTGCTCACGAAGGGTGCAACGAACTGGATATTAGCACCTTATCTGGTTATCGGAGCGGTGTTGTCGGTTCCACTGGCCGCCTTTTCGGTAAAGATAATAAAGGTCAGGTATTTTAGGGTCATTATAGGGATTGCCACTTTGACACTTGGCATTTTGACTCTGGGGAAGGTGATCGGGTCACCATAGGGCTTGCCACATTAGTACTTGGCTTTGTCATTTTGGGGAAGATAATCTTCTGATATCTACCTCGGGCGATATGTTCCGGGATGGTATAGATACTTGATGGAATATTGAGTATCTGAAAAGAGTGGATTGGGACCTGAATGTGATAGGAATTTAGATTCTTTGAGGGGGGAGGATATCCCCCCTTTTTTAATAACGATAGGGGATTGATTATTGTAGCTATCTCCGATCGTCTACGATACCTTCCTTATTGATATTGAGATACTCCACATAATGACCGTCTGAGACTGCTTATTTTCCAATATTTTACGAGCGGTTTCAATCTTATAAAAGAATTGTCATCATATTTACATTCATGCTTATCTAATCGGTTTGACAAAAACGTCCTAAGAGTATATACTTTTTTAAGTATAGGATTCTCTTGGGATTCAGCATGTAATTTTGACGCCCGAAGATAAATCTTGAAAGGTATCGCAAATTTTTAATTAGAACGATGTGTTGATGAAGTCTAAGATAACGGTCGGGTGGTTTTAGTTTCTTAGAGATAGAAGATAGAATATTGGAGGGATTTCTAAAAAAATTCCCGATGGGAAGAGATTGTGGGAAATAGAAAGGTAGCGGTGATAGGTCTTGACTGTCTTGAGCCGACGCTGGTGGATAGATGGATAGACGGCCTGCCCAATATAAAAAAATTGATGGATGAGGGGATATACGGGAGGCTAAGGAGCACCGACCCACCTATCACCATTCCGGCATGGACCTCCATGATGACCGGAAAGTCGCCCGGCACACTCGGTTTTTACGGCTTCAGGAACAGGAGCGATTACTCCTATGACAAGCTGTCTTTCGCAACATCCCTTCTTGTAAAGGAAAAGACGGTCTGGGATTACCTCTCCAGTAATGGAAAAAGGGTAATACTCCTCGGCGTTCCCCAGACATATCCACCGCGGGAGGTAAACGGATATCTGGTGAGCGGCTTTCTGGCACCCGACACCGAAAGCGACTACACCTATCCTAAGGAGTTGAAAGAGGAGATAAAGAGAGTCGTCGGCGATTACATGCTCGATGTCAGTGATTTCCGCACCGAAGACAAAGAGCGTCTCCTCAAGGATATATATCGCTTAAGCGAGCAGCGGTTTTCGCTCGCAAGGCACCTCATCAACGAAAAGGAGTGGGATTTTTTTATGATGGTGGATATGGGGCCCGACAGGCTCCATCACGGCTTCTGGAAGTTCTTTGATGAGACCCATCCCAAGTATGTCCCCGGAAATCCCCTTGAAAATTCGATTAAAGAATACTACGAATTTCTAGATTCTCAAGTAGGTGAGCTCCTTACACATATCCCCGAAGATGCCGTAGTGATCGTCGTCAGCGATCACGGCGCCCAGTCGATGATGGGGGGGGTGGCGATAAATGAATGGCTGATTAAAAAAGGATACCTCGTCGTAAAAGATTATCCAAAAGAAATCACCCCATTGAATAAGGTCGAGGTCGATTGGGAAAGAACGAAAGTCTGGGGGGAGGGCGGTTACTACTCCCGCATCTTTTTCAATGTAGAGGGGAGGGAACCCGAGGGTATAATCCCGAAAGCTGAATATGAGGATTTTTTGAGTGTTATTACAAAAGAGATCTCCGAGATGGAAGATGATAGGGGAAACGTCCTGGGGAACGTCTGTCTCAGGCCGAAAGACCTCTACAGGGAGGCAAGGGGTATCCCCCCCGATCTTTTTGTATATTTCGGAAATCTCTCGTGGCGCTCAGTCGGTTCGATCGGCATCGGGAGCCATGTCACCTATGAGAACGATACTGGGCCGGACGACGCCAATCACTCTTTTTTTGGATTTTTCAGCATGACCGGAACGGAGGGTAGGGGTGTGAGGAATGACCTTGTGATTTTCGATGTGGCGCCCACGATTCTTAATATTATGGGAATAGATATAGAAGATAAAATCGATGGAAAAGTCATAGTTTAATGGGAGGACATTTTGGATAGAGGTGTAACACTTTGGTTTACGGGTTTATCCGGGAGCGGCAAGACAACGGTGAGCGTATTGGTCAGAGATGCCCTTTTGAGGGTGGGGTACAAGGTTGAGGTCCTCGACGGCGATGTGGTCAGGACCAACCTGAGCAAGGGCCTGGGATTTTCCAAGGAGGACAGGGATATCAACATCAAGAGGATAGGTTTTGTCTGTAAACTCCTTACGAGGAACGGAGTTATAGCGATAGCCGCGGCGATCTCCCCATACAAGGAGATCAGGGACTATAACAGAAAAGAGATCGGCGACTTCGTCGAGATATATTGTAGTTGTCCCCTCGATGTCTTGATTGAGAGGGACGTCAAGGGCCTCTATAAGAAGGCGATTTCGGGTGAGATAAAGAACTTCACGGGGGTTTCAGACCCTTACGAGGAGCCGAAAAACCCCGAAGTCGTTTTAGATACCGACAAAGAGACGGCAGAGGAGAGTGCCAAAAAAGTCATCGACAAGATTGTTGAAATGGGCTACGTGGATGCGGAGAGATTTCGCGGCCCATACAGTGAGGAAGAGGAGGAGAAGATAAAAAAGCGCCTCGAAGACCTCGGGTATATTTAGTCTTAAAAAAGTGAGAAAGATATGCGTAGTATTGTCGTTTTAGCGGCGGTTTTATTCGTGACACTCTTTGTAGGTAGTTCGGCATTCGCCGACTTTGCCACCTTTGCCTATATCGATCCGGGTACTGGTTCGGTCATCTTCGGGGCAATCGGCTATATCATAGCCGGAGCAGCGGCGGCGCTGGCAATTGCCATAAAGCCCTTTAGGATGCTTTACCGCAAATATTTCAAAAAGGGAAGCGGTAATCCGCCCGAAAAAGACAAATCGGCAAAAAAATAAAAAGAAACTGTTTAGGTGCCAACTGTGGAAAGAAGGGAGTTTTTAAAAAATCTTTCTTTTGTCTTTTCTTCTCTTTTTCTCTCATCGTCTCTCTTTTCGGCCGGTTGCGAAAGGAAGATAAAGCTCTTCGGGGGAAAGAAGATGTTTGACAGGGTAATCGTACTCGGGATAGACGGGATCGATCCGAATCTCACAGACAGGTTCATCTCCGGAGGTGACCTCCCCTCGATGAAGATGCTTTCTGAGACCGGGGCTTACTCGCGGCTCGCCACCTCCAATCCCCCACAGAGTCCCGTGGCATGGAGCAATATAGGGACGGGAACCAACGCCGGTTCCCACGACGTCTTCGACTTCATCCTCCGCCATCCCAAAAAATATCTCCCGGATCTCTCGGTCTTGAGGCCCAACAGACAGAACATCTTCGGGGCGAGGGATAAGATGTTTGAAGAGACGTGCAAATCGAAATTCTTCTGGGAATATACCGCCGATCACGGCATCCCTTCGGTATCAATCCGATGGCCGATGACCTTTCCCCCGCGAACCGGTGAAAGTATCGTGCTATCCGGCCTCGGTGTGCCGGACGTAAAGGGGGGCCTCGGGAGATACACATTTTTCTCATCTTCCGAACCCGACAGATCAAAGGAGGGGTGGGAAAAGGTAAAAAAGCTTCGATTTAATGGTGAGACTTCTGATACCGAGATCGGCGGCCCATATGTAATGGGGATATCAGGTAAGAAGGAATCGACTATCCCACTCAAGATCAGGAAGGTAGACAGAAATACAATACGCCTTGAGGTTTCAGGAAAGACGTTTGATGTCAAGGCCGGCCAATGGTCGGACTGGGTCGAGATGGATTTCTCGGGCGGTGCCCTAAAGAAGGTCTCGGCGACGGGGCGGTTTTATCTCGTCAGTGCAGATGGGGACGTAAATATCTATCTTACACCCCTTCAGGTAAATCCGAAAGACCCATGTTTTATAATCTCGAACCCGGACGGATATGCGGCAAGGCTATCAGACGAGATCGGGTCCCCATATTACACCCTCGGAATCCCCGAGGACACAAAGCCCCTCACGGAGGATATGATCGACGACGACGCCTTCATCTCGATGTGCGATGATATCATGACCGAGAGGGAGAAGATGCTGAGGTACGGCCTGAGTAACTTCAAAGACGGCGTCTTCGCATTCGTGATAGACACGACCGACCGCATTCAGCATATCTACTGGCGCTTGGAGGACAAGGGCCATCCCCTATATAACGAGGCGGAAGATAAAAAATACGGAAACGTGATCAGGGACTACTACAAATGGACCGACAGACTCATCGGGGAGGTAGTCTCCAACCATATAGACGACAGGACACTCCTCTTAATTTGCTCCGATCACGGTTTTACCACCTTCAGAAAGTCCTTTCACCTCAACCGCTGGCTCGCGGAAAAGGGCTACATGGCACTAAAGGGGGAGCCCGACCCTGAAGACCACGAGGGTGGTGCCCTTTTCAGGCACGTAGATTGGGGGAAGACCGCTGCATACTCCCTCGGTTTTTCGAGTATTTATTTAAATCTTGCAGGGAGGGAAGGAAAGGGAATCGTGGATCTTGACGAGGCGAAGAAACTCAAAAAGAAGATTGCGTCCGACCTCAAGTCTTTTATCGATCCCGAGACGGGTGAAAAAGCGATTAGGGACGTTTATTTTGCCGATGACATCTATTCTAAGAAGTATCTTGAGGATTCCCCTGACCTCGTCGTCGGTTTCGAGTCCGGTTATCGGATGAGCTGGCAGACGGCGATCGGAGGCACTCCATCCGGTCTTTTGGAGCCGAACCTCAAAAAATGGAGCGGCGATCACATCATGGATCCCAGTATCGTTCCGGGGGTTTTCTTCTCAAATCACAAGATAAAGAAAAAATCCCCTAGGGGAATAGATATCGCACCAACGGTTCTTGGGGCCTTTGGTATCAAAGGCGAAAAAGAGATAGAGGGAGAGGAATTGATCTGATTTTTGCAACTCGAAGCTTCCAGCTATATTTAGATTCTGATTTAATAATTCATATAAAATTTCTCAGAGTTTTCGTTTGTTCGTATTCTATATGGAGATTTAATAGCTCCATTTGTAATGGATTCTCTTTAATCGATCTATACTAAAAGACCGTGCTGGGAGGATGTCAAGATAAAGAATACCCACCTTTTTTATTAGAAAATAAATACAGGGAGGACGATATGAAGAGACAAAAATTCTCAAAGAGGTTTATAAGTCCTGTTCTGATCATTTTTTTCGTCATGGCCTTATCTTTTATTATCTATAATCTGGCGTGGCGTCTCGAGAGCGACGCCATCCATCGACCCATTGCATTTATCAGCGGGATCACACTCTTTCTTTCGGTCGCCCTCGGCACCCTCTTCGTCTATCCGATGGCTTATTTCAGGGGCGCATCCCTGATCGAAAGGATTATCGCATCGCTGATAAATCCCCTCATCTGGTCGACCAAGGAGGTCATCAGGGTAACCGCATCATACACGGTGATGGAATCGCTCTATTTTTACCTGAACCCGCTTATCATTGCGGTCATCTTTGCGGCGATATCCGAGATGGGGCTCTCCGAGATCATCTGCAGAAAACGGGGTGGAGCGGCAAAACCCTTTGCCGTCCCCGCCGTGTTATCGCTTTTGGTGGGTCTCTTTGTCGTTGTCTTCCTCTTCGCCTGGGGCCAGGGCGAGCACTCATTCTACATCTTCCTCGAGGGTTTTCGCAGGCTCTTCGGCCCCGGGATAGGGGTATAGCTGTTTTCCATTGGCATTATATATGAGGTCATAATATGTCTCGTAAAATAAAAGATATAGATAGGATTTTTAACAGCAGTATCTCCCGAAGGGATATGCTCAAGGCGATGGGGACGATGTCCGCCGCAGGTTTCATGGGGCTTTCCATCCCCGGAATATCGTCCGCCGCGATGACGAAAAGGCCCAACATCATCTTTATCCTGAGCGACGACCACCGCTGGGACCATATGAGCTTCATGAACCACCCCTTTCTTGAGACACCGGGGATGGATAGATTGGCAAGGGAGGGCGTGGCCTTCGAGAATGCCTTCGTTACGACATCGCTCTGCAGCCCCTCGAGGGCGAGCTTCCTAACAGGCACATACGCCCACACACACGGCGTAAAGAACAACCTTACGCCATGGACCGGAGATCAGACCACGGTCTTGGAGCATCTGAAGGGGGCGGGATACGATGTGGGCTTTATCGGAAAGTGGCATATGCCGGGGGCGGGCCTTCCGAATCTGGATTTCTTGGACAGGTTCGTTTCGTTTACGATCCAGGAGGGACAGGGGCGCTATTTTGACTGCCCGATGATCGTCGATGGGGTGCCGACCCCGTCGAGAAAGGAGTATGTTACCGACGAGCTCACCGACTATGCGATAGAATTTATCGAAAAGGAGCGCGAAAATCCCTTCTGCCTCTACCTCTGCCACAAGTCGGTCCACCACGCCTTCCTTCCACCAAAAGATCTCTCGGGGATGTACGACGGAGTCGATATAAAGATGCCGGATGATTATGACGCGTGGCTCTCGATAACCAACGGGCACCTCTACTCCGGGTTGATGGGGCTTATCCCCGAGCATTACCGCAACTACTGCGAGGCGATTATCGGACTCGATCGGGAGATCGAGAGGCTCCTTTTCAAGGTAGATGAGCTGGGGCTTTTTGATAACACCGTTGTCATCTATTCATCCGACAACGGCTTTCTGTGGGGCGAGCACAGGACAGTCGATAAAAACTGGCCGTATGAGGAGTCGATAAGGATCCCATTTATCGTGCGCTCTCCCTGGCTTATCGGAGACGCGGGAAGACGCGCTTCACAGATGGCTCTGAATATCGACCTCGCCCCGACGCTGCTTGATATTGCGGGCGTCCCGATACCGAAAAACATCGAGGGGGAGAGCCTCGTCCCGATCTTAAGGAGCGGTTTATCCGTCGGTCGGGAGGCATGGATGTACGAATACTTCAAGGACTTTCCATACAATATCCCAACGACACATGGCGTCAGGACGGATACCCACAAGTTGATCGAGTATGAGGGGAGGAGAAAGTCGCTACTCTTTGATCTCGCAAACGATCCCAAGGAGACAAAAAACCTCTTTGGGACACCGGAGGGAGACAAGCTCTACCCCGATCTAAAGGCGATGCTTGAGGAGTTGAAGGAAGGCAAGAGGTTTTGATTTATAAAAACTTTGTAGGGGCGGGTTTGAAACCCGCCCCTACGATGACTCATTAGAAATCCTATTTTGTTTTTAGGATAAAGGAGTAGTATTGATAAGATAAAATATGAAAATTACCCTATCTCTTTATCTTCCCCGGCAGTATAAAGGGATACCCCCTCCTCGTAAGCCTCGTCCTGATGAATCTATCGATCTTTCTGAAAAACATCCACAACCGCCAGATCCATGCGTCCTCGGTGTAGTAGCTCTTTACTTTCTTTGCGGTTATCGGCTCGATTTTGAGGTCTTTGGCCTCTTTTTTGAAGAAATCGTTTGCGACATCAATGAGCCCGGGTATCAGCTCCGGGAGCTGCTCCTTATAAAAATTTGCGATCAGGTCGACCACTACGAGGTGAAAATCGTAGTAGCGGGTCATTACGTCCTCCAAAAAGAGCCACCTGATTACCCACAGGAGAAAAGACGGCGCGGCCCGGAGGAGGAGTTCGGGGTCAAGCTGCTCGACGCCATCCCTCCTGATAAAGGGGGTGCTGGTATCGAGGTAGTAGAATTTCGTTTTTTCGGTGACTCTGGGCTTTTTCGGGTCGTAGTCGATGATCGACCAGTTGGAGATTTGCCCGTCTATCCCTATCTCGAGTTTTTTGTCTTTCTTGTTGAAGTCCCAGACCTTTTTGAGCTCGCGGAGTACGAGCCTCACCATAAGCATGACCTCGTCGGTCTTTAAGGCGTGTATTGCGCGGTTTCCGACAGAATCCGGCAGGAGCTTTTTCTGGACGTCGAACATCACCATGAGCCCGTCGGCCCTCGTTATCATGGCGCCGTCATAGGCTGGTATATCGAGCCCCACCCTACTAGTGAGTATTTCGTTGTAATCGGAATACATCTTCTCGTACTGCTCCACCTCTTTGGTGTTTTTGAAGATGGGCATCCGTTTGTAAGCAAGGTCCCTGTGTCCCTCTTTTCCTATCTCGAAGACCGTGGACATTTCGCCGTAGCCGAGGATCGATGCGGGGATCTTGCTCCTCTCCGGGTGTCTCGGGTCAAGCCCCTCCTCGAATTTCTTGAGGAGGTCTTTGTCGATATTTAATTTACCCATAATATAAAACCCTCACTATTAATCCGTTATTAAAAAATACTATGATTGGTTACTCATATTCCCTGGGTGTGTACTATTGGGCCAGTTTTTCTGCTAAACAAATATCACTTGGGGTGATATGTGTCAAGAAAATGTTGATGAGTTTAGGGAGTACCTTTTGTATGGATGTAGAGGTTTGCTTTTCCCGAAATAGGTTATAGAATCCTGTAATACACATGAAAGATTAAAATACAGGTATTATCCTAAATTGTGTATTATTTTCTTTGGTGGTCATCATAGTAATTTGTAGCGTTATCTAAAGTTATCTTCTATTCTATAAAACATGTTTTAGAAAGAAAGTATTATCAACATAAAAAATAATTATTAAGAATATTCGCACAACTTGAAAATAGGGTGAGTAAAAGTGATTAAAAATAATAGAAAATATCAAAAAAATATTTCCCCAAAGTGAAAAAAATGAATTGCCATTCAGAAAAAAGTATGAGATAATCTGAAGTCGTTTTTGAACTATTTATGATAGATTTTAGAAAAAGTGGAAAATTTCAGAAAGGAGTCAATCAATGAAAGAATGCGTAATTGTTGACGGAGTGAGATCCCCTAACGTTCGCGCTCATGCCGAAAAGGGGTGGCTCCGAAATTCCAGGCCCGAGGAGATCCTGATCAAGGTCTACGAGGCCCTTTTTAAGAGAAACCCTAAGGTCAAGCCGGAAGATGTCGAGGCCGTCTTTTGCGGCACGGCAAACCAGGCCGGCATGCAG
>CAZDOD010000064.1:0-829 GCA_964506935.1 uncultured Thermodesulfobacteriota bacterium
TGAATCTGATAAATTTAATTCAATACTTACTTAATGATATCTATTACCAATAAAATGGATTCCAAGGCATTTCATTTTACTATCTTATAAAAAGTGTGGTTTTCAATGGAATTTTTAATGATCCTTTGGAAATCTATTTCAGAAGAAATAAACCCGACTATTGCGCTTCTTTTAATTATTATCTTTCTTCTAACTTTTGCACTAGTTGTTGTTTTGCTTCAAAAATCTCGCGAAAGAAAATATTTAGAAAGTCGGATAAACAGATTAGAAAAAATAATTGAAAAAGATCGCTATAGAAAAGATAGACAATTTGAAAAGTTTTACGAACAACTACTTGAAAAATCAATGCCATACAAAAAACAAAAAGAAAAAAGGAAATAAAACATAAAATATTTTTTGGTAATATTATAAGATGTTTAATAATTTATTAGATCTTTTTCCAATTTTTTTAATTACGATATTAGTATCTTTAATATCAATTCTAACTGCTATAATCTTTTATTTATTGTCTTTGAGACTTCAAAAAAAAGAAACTGAAAATTTAATCAATAAATTAAAAGATACATTACAAAATATTACTATTGAATTAGATCCCAAACACTCTCCAAGTATATCTAAAGATGATTTGAAAAAAATTGAAGAAATAGCGCAGCAAGTTGAAAAACAAAGTGCCCCTAAAGATATTATTTTTCTTATAAAAGCTGGGAATTTAGAGTACACACAAGGAAACCTTTCTAAAGCACTTTTCTACTATACTGAGGCCCTCGATCAAGCGAAAATAATGGATGATAAAAAAATCTCACAGATGTATAAAAATATAGAACCTGAT
>CAZDOD010000064.1:839-6100 GCA_964506935.1 uncultured Thermodesulfobacteriota bacterium
GTATTATTTTCGGAAATATTGGCCTTATCTATTATGACAGGGGTAGTCTCGATACTGCACTAAAATACCAAGAGGACGCACTAAAAATCCAAAGGGAGATAGGTCACAAACAGGGTGAGGCATCTGACCTCGGAAATATCGGCCTTATATACAGCGATAAGGGTGACCTGGATAACGCCCTTAAATATCATGAGGACGCCCTGAAAATCCACAGGGAGATTGGTTACAAACAGGGTGAGGCAGATAACCTCGGAAATATCGGTAATATCTACTTTCTTAAGGATGATTTCGATAAAGCACTGAAATACTTTAAAGACGCCCTAAAAATTGGCAGGGAGATTGGTTACAAACAGGGAGAATCAACTATCCTCGTAAATATCGGAATTATATACGGAGTTAAAAACGATCTCGATACCTCACTGAAATACTTTGAGGACGCCCTGAAAATCGATAGAGAAATAGGTTACAAGCAGAATGAAGCAAATGCCCTAGGAAATATAGGTAATATCTATTCTATTAAGGGCGACCTAGATACCGCCCTTAAATATCACGAGGACGCCCTGGAAATCGAAAGGGAGATAGGATATAAACATGGCGAGGCAAACGCACTCGGAAATATCGGTTTTGTCTACAAAGCAAAAGGTGATTTAGATAAAGCATTAAAATACCTCGAAGAGGCGCTAGATATCCTGGAAAAACATAACCTGTCATACGGAAAAGATAACGTTCTGCGTGCAATAAACGAAATAAAACAAAAAAATAACCCCACATCCCCATCCACCTCCCCCCAAATCCCAAAAAATCGAATATTAAAATAATTTCCAAAAAAATCCCCTACCCCTTTAAAAATCACTTTTATATGATACAATAAAAGCCAACAATCTGCAGGATGACAGTCTATGACAATCGCCCTCGAAAGTATAATTGACACTTACGGCTACTTCGCCGTGACGATCGGGACATTCTTCGAGGGCGAGACCATCCTCGTCATCGCGGGCTTCGCCGCCCATCAGGGCTACATGAAGCTCCCCGGCGTGATCATCGCCGCATTCATCGGAACCGTCATGGGCGACCAGCTTTTTTTCTTTCTCGGAAGACATTACAGCGACTTCTTTCTGTCCAAGTTTGGGCACCTTAAGCCCCGTATTGAAAAAGTCCACAGGCTGATCGAGCGTTACCAAATCATCTTCATCCTCGGTTTCCGTTTCGTTTACGGCATAAGGACGATTTCCCCGTTTGCGATCGGGATGAGCAAAGTCCCCGCACTTCTCTATGTTGTGTTAAACATAATAAGCGCACTCGTCTGGGCGACCTTGATCGCAACCGGCGGCTTCATGTTCGGAAAGCTTATGAGCGCCATCATCAAGAATGTCGAGCACTATGAGGCGGAGATAATCGGACTGGTCGCTGTCATAGGCGGGATTATTTGGCTGATACACCTCCACAGGAAAAATAAGTGATAGATGATAAGCAATAAATACTACAGGAAATTTTATTAGATTAAATCCAGATGATATCCGATGCTCTAAAAAAATACAAAAACCTGATCGGGAGGAATAAGAAATGCCTGAGAAAACTGTCTCCAATGCGGTAATTCGTGTTCTCTTGGATGCAACCGAAGATGTCCTGGGCAAAAACGGCCTCAAGGCACTTTTGAACTACGGCGGCATGATCCACCTTTTCGAAAACAAACCCGAGTTCACTCTGGAGAAGAACTACACGGATGACGATTTCACGGCCCTGTCGGCTAACTATTACAAAATACTCGGAACTTCTGGAACAAAAGCGGTGTTCCGCATGGTCGGTATGTCAACCGTCAAACAGGTATTGGGCACGGGCCTAATGGATTCTGTAAAAGAATTTAAGGGAGAAGAAAGACTCTTCAAGGCGATAGAACTATACGCCCTCGCATCGGGGAGGGGAAAGGTCACAAGAGATGGGGATACCATCGTCTATGACAATCCCCAATGCACCGCCTGTAAAAATCAAAAGGCAGAAACCCCATTTTGCACCATCTATAACGGGATGATTGATGCGTATATAAAATGGTCGGGAGTTGAAGGAGTTCAAGCCGTCGAGACCAAGTGCATGGCGATGGGCGATGATACATGCCGCTTCGAGGTTCTGCCGAAAAAATAGCGAGGATTCGACATATAGTTGACCAGTGGAAACTTCGTACATGGGATGCAACAGTAGATCAAGGTGAGGCGCCTCATTTGATTGAATAAAGTTTCAAGGGGCGCTTTACTAATCTTACACTTATTTAAAAAAAGGAAGCCTATTTACAAATATCTAACGGAGCATACAACGGTCTAGAGCTAAACGGAATGTCCCCATGGTCTTTGCATTTTTAAAATTGCGATTTACGAAAAATAGCTTCGATTAGCCATAATAAAAAATCATTAAAAAACCGCTAAAGGGAGGAAACCATGGGAGATAAACCAGTGGGTGCTGGAATGTTTGAGGTAAATGAAAACGATGAGATCTGGGGATTGAATCGTAGATTTATCCTCTTTGCAAACGCTCTTTTGGCAAACATGATCGAGCGATTCAAAGACATGTTAGGTCCGGTTGCCAAACGTCAGATATATGAGGTGGGTTATTCTTCTGGAAAGTTGGGCGGAGAAAAGATGAGACCTATCTTCAAGGGTGGAATAGAACAGTTTAACCAACATCTCGGTCTTGCCGGTGCCTTGGGATGGGGAAAGCTATTAAATGTCGAATATGACGAGGGAAGCGGAAAAATAGTAATCGAGTACCCAAATACATGGGAGTCCGACGGATTCAAAGAACTTCACGGTGATAAAAAAACACCCGGAAGTATCTGCCATATGATCGCCGGTATTGCAGCTGGTGCTGCCGAGGG
Source organism: uncultured Thermodesulfobacteriota bacterium (assembly GCA_964506935.1). GTDB lineage: Bacteria > Desulfobacterota > Zymogenia > Zymogenales > Zymogenaceae > CAZDOD01. The sequence continues at coordinate 3,706 of CAZDOD010000064.1, forward strand.
GGCGTTCGAGGTCCCATATGAGGGAGTTGAAGAACTCTGCATATGTAAAGGTGATAAAATCTGCAGGTTTTCGCTAACACCGATGGGTGAAGTGCGTAAGGTAATCAGATAGCTTGACCTCAGATTATAATTTCAGTTTTGCAGGGGCATTTTAAAAATGCTGACATTTCAAACCCTCCTACCAGATTTAACTATCTATCAGCGAAACCTAATCGGCTTGATGAACGGGAAATGTAACAACAGCTCCATCGGGATGTCTATCGACAGATCCGGGACGGGATAAATCAAATTCCTCAAATATGATGTTTTATTATCTTCCCCTCCGCCATAAAAATCGTGTCCTCACAGATGTTTGTAGAGAGGTCGGCTATACGCTCCAAGTTTCTTGCGATCCTCAGAAGATGGAGGGAGCGCTCTATCGTGCTCGTATCGGCGGACATAAAGGTGATGAGTTCCCTGAGAACCTGCTCCCCGAGGGCGTCGACCTCGCTGTCCCGCTCGCAGACACTGATTGCCAGCTTTGAATCCTCATCGGTGAATGAGCAGAGGCTGTCTTTTAACATGTTTATTGAGAGCTCGGCCATCCTTGGGATATCGATCAGGGGTTTGACGGCAGGCCTCTCAATCAAAAAAATCGCACTCTCGGCAATGTTCGACGCATGATCACCCATCCTCTCAAGGTCGTTGTTCATCTGCATCACCATAAGTATGGTCCTGAGTTCCTTTACTTTCGGTTGAAACTGGGCGATCAATTCCACACACCTTTCGCCGATTTCTATCTCGAACCTGTTCGCCTTCGGTTCGTTTTGCTCGATTACCTCTTTGAGCATCTTCGTATCTTTCTTGAGAAGACCCTCTACGCTCCCTTCGATCATCTTTTCGACGAGGGAGGCGAATTCCAAGAGATCGCCCTTCAGGGCAATAATTTTCTCTTCCAGTATCATAGATAATCCTATCCAAATTTTCCTGTTAGATATTCTTCGGTCATCTTGTTTTCCGGGACGGTAAACATTTTCTTCGCCTTATCGAATTCGATCAATTCCCCAAGGTACATGAAGGCCGTGAAATCAGACACACGTGCCGCCTGGGCGGTGTTATGGGTTACGATCAAAATCGAGACCGTGTTTTTTAGTTCAACGATCAACTCCTCTATCTTCGCCGTGGCCTTGGGATCGAGGGCCGATGTAGGCTCATCCAGAAGGATCACTTCGGGCTTCATCGCCAGTGCCCTTGCGATACACAGCCGCTGCTGCTGGCCGCCGGAGAGAAAAGTCCCCTTTCTGTGGAGCACATCCTTTACCTCATCCCACATGGCCGCATTTTTGAGAGAATCCTCAACGATCGAATTCATCTCGTCTCTCGACATCCTGATACCATTCAGCTTGTAACCCGCAACTACATTATCATAGATGCTCATCGTTGGAAAGGGGTTCGGACGTTGAAAGACCATCCCTATCTTCCTCCTGACGAGTATCGGATTCATTGCCGATATATTCTCCTCGTGGAGATATATCTCGCCTTTCGTCGTCGCCCCCGGCGTCAGCTCGTGCATCCGGTTGATGCACCGAATCAATGTGGTCTTTCCGCACCCGGACGGACCCATGATTGCGGTCACATTCTTTTCCGGGAAGGATATAGTAACGTCTTTGAGTACCTCCTCCTTATCGAAGTAGGCATATAGATTTTCCGTCTTTAGTATTGTTCCGCTCATCGTCTTGCCAAAAGTTTGCCTATAAAATTAATTCCCAAGACAAAGACCACCAGGATGAATGATGCGCCCCATGCGGCCTCATGCCACTCTTTATATGGACTCGACGCATAGATATATATCAGGTGAGGCAGCGTCTCGGTAGGTTTAAAGATATTTAGGTTCATAAAAGGATTTCCGAAGGAGGTAAAGAGGAGCGGCGCCGTCTCGCCGGCGATACGGGCGACGCTGAGGAGAATTCCCGTCATTATCCCGCTGAGCCCGGCGGGGATAATCACCTTCAAGATCGTTCTGTAGTAAGGGACGCCGAGCGCAAGGGATGCCTCTCTGATGGTATCGGGGATGAGGTTTAGCGTCTCCTCGGTGGAGCGGATGATGACCGGAAGCATCATAATCGAAAGGGCGACACCTCCAGAAAAGGCTGAAAAACTGCCGAATGTTAGCACCACCCAGATGTATGCAACGATGCCGAGTACGATCGATGGCACGCCCATCAGGACTTCAACGCACATCCTGACTACCTCCGAGAGCTTCGTACTCCGATATTCATAGAGGTAGATCCCTGTCCCGACCCCAACGGGAATGGCCAGTATCGACGAGATGGAGATGATCATGATCGTCCCCACAATAGCGTTCGCAATACCTCCACCTTCCTCTCCCACCGGGGCGGGAAGCGATGTCAGAAAC
>CAZDOD010000064.1:6110-14337 GCA_964506935.1 uncultured Thermodesulfobacteriota bacterium
ATCGTGTATTTGCCATAAGTCTTTCCCTATGTAACGCTCGTCTTCTTGATTATTATCCTGCCGATCAGATTAATCACCATCGTAATCAGAAAGAGTATCAGGCCTATTTCTATGATAGCCGATAGATAGAGCTCTTCGGTCGTCTCGGCGAAGTCATTGGCGATAAGGCTCGCCATCGTATTTGCAGGGCTGAAGATCCCTTTCGGTATCCTGTTTTGGTTTCCGATCAGCATCGTAACCGCCATGGTCTCCCCCAGGGCGCGCCCGAGGGAGAGGATTATCCCGGCGAATATCCCCGAGCGGGCGTATGGGAGGACGACCTTACGTATCACCTCAAACCTCGTTGCGCCGAGGGAATATGCCGCCTCCTTGAGGTCATCGGGGACGAGCTGAATTACCTCTCTCCCGATTGATGCCGAGTATGGGAGGATCATAATGGTCAAGATAATCGAGGATGTAAATATCCCGACCCCATAGGGCGTTATCCCCAACTGAATCTCAATTTTCTGGACTATGGGTACCAGGATGAAGATACCCCAAAAACCGTAGATGATCGAAGGTATCCCGGCGAGGAGCTCAACCGAGCTTTTCAGGAATGTAGAGATCGGGCCCTCTCTGAAATACTCCCCTAAAAACAGGGCGATGGACAGTGAAAACGGTATTGAGAGTATCAACGCGAAAAACGACGTGTAGAGTGTCCCGATTATGAACGGCATGGCGCCCAGCTCGTTTTTTACGGGTCTCCATGTACTCCCGAAAATAAATTTTATCCCGAATTCCTTTATCGAAGGAAGGGAATGATAGGGGAGAGTAATAATAAATGCCAAAAGTAGAATGAGGATAACGAACGAACTGGCATAAAGGATACAGCGAAAAATTCGTTCCTTTAAGGCATAAGATTCTTTTTCAGGTGATATTTTATTTTTAAGCATTTTGCGAACAGAAAAATTCGATGAATGTAGGCGTTAGAATTCCCTACAAAAACCTTTCTAAATTTGGGGGGTAAAGGGTAAAATCCCTTTACCCCCCAGTTTTTTTACTTCAAAATCGGCTCACCGTTGTATGTAACAGATCCAAGAATCTTTTCAGCCTTTTTAGCCAAATCACTGGGGAGCGGTGAATATTTGACCGCCGTGGTGTGCACCTGCCCATCGCTGACCACCCACATGAGGAGATCAAGGAGGGCCTTTGCATCTTCATATGTCCTTTTGTCGTAGTTCTGTTCCTTATAGAGGATTATCCATGTAAGGGCAGCAATCGGATATCCTTCGGAGGCGTCGGTATTGGCAATGTAGGTTCTGGTATCATCGGGGATATTTTCCGGAACAGCAAGGCTCGTGGATTCTATAGTGGGAAGTACGAATTTTCCGCTCTTGTTCTCAAGCATTGCAACCGGCATCTCATTTTCTATGGCATAAGCCAGTTCGACATAGCCGACGGCACCCGGAGTCTGCTGAATCAAGCCTGCGACGCCCGCGTTTTTAGGGGCGCCGAGGCCAGCTGGCCACTCGACGGTCTTGCCCGAGCCGACGTCTTTTGCCCACTCCTCGTTAATCAGCTCCAAGTATCCGGTGAAATTCTGCGTAGTCCCGCTGGCATCGGAACGATGGATGATTAGGATATCCATGTTAGGTAGCTCAACATCGGGATTCAGCTTTGCGATGGCCGGGTCATTCCACTTCACGACATTCGCAAGGAATATATCCGCCAGCACCTCCTGAGAGAGCTTCAGCGCGGGGTTCCCCGGAAGATTATAGGTCACAACCACGGCCCCGAGACACGTGGGGATATGGATGATTTCGCCGGGGGCTTTTGCGATATCTTCATCCGTCATGAAGGCATCGGTTCCGCCGAATTCCGTTACCTTTGCGAGTAGCTGCTTGATACCCGTGCCCGAACCTACGCCCTGGTAGTTGACCTTTACCCCAAACTCCTTGTGGTATGCGTCAAACATCTTGGTATAGACCGGGAGGGGGAATGTCGCCCCTGCACCGATGATCTCCTTTTCGGTCGAAGTAATCCGGTGTGAGCAACTCATGATCAAGGCACCAGCCGCAATTAGTACCAATATTTTTTTCATAAATACCTCCTTATTTTTCATCAAAAGGCAAAGTCCTTTCAAATTTCTTAGGAGGATAGTGTCCTTTTGTATATACATGATGAGTGTTATGTAAATTTTGTGTAAATTTTTTATTTGTATTTTCAGATAAGAGAGTCAGTCAAGAATTCAAACTGTGAGATCGAGCGATTTAGATCTCTACACCCTATTTTTAGGAATCGTCACTGTAAATGTCGTCCCCTGGTCCCGCTTGCTCTCTACCCTTATCTTCCCGTTGTGCAAAAGGACAATATATTTTACTATTGCAAGCCCCAATCCCGTCCCACCTAGACTGCGGGAGCGCGATTTGTCAACACGATAGAACCGCTCGAAGATCCTCGGTATGTCTTCTGTTGGTATTCCGATTCCGGTGTCTTTTACGGTGAAGAGGAGCGAGTGGTCGTCAGAGTCGACACCGATCGCAATCCCCCCCTTTTCGGTATATTTTATGGCATTATCGACAAGGTTGATTATCATCTGCTCCAGTTTAAATGGATCGGCAAAGATTGCCGTGCTCCCATCCCTCACATTTAAATCCAATGTAAGCCCTTTTTTCTCCAGCTCCTTTTCAAATATCTTGACGGCGTTTTTTACCAATTCGCCAAATTTTACGGTCTCTAGTTGTAGCAGGGCGCCCTTTTCCTCAAGCTCGGACAGTAGCGAAATGTCTTTTACTATCGCAATTAGCCTTTCTGTGTTGGATTGGATTTTCTCTAAATAACGGGCCTTCTCCTCGTCGGTCTCCCCTTCCAGTGTTTCCAAAAAGCCCTTTATCACCGCAAGTGGTGTCCTCAACTCATGGGAGACGTTGGATACAAATTCCCTCTTTATCTTTTCGAGGTCTTTCATCTCTGTGATGTCATGAAAGGTAAAAACCATCTCCTTTTTTGATTCTATATATGCCGCGCTGCACAAAAATGTCCTATTTGAAATATTCAGTTCTTGATAAACACCTTTTTTATCGCCCCTTACCTTCTTTATGATCTCGCCGAGCTCCGGCTCCCTTATGATTTCCCAAAAGTATCTCCCCGGTGTGGCGCCGCTTCCCGAAATATCTACAAAGCTATCGTTGATGAGGACGATCTTCCCCTGACTGTCGAGCACCAGAAGACCCTCCTTCATCGAAGAGATAATGCTCAAGAGCTCGTCCTTCTGACGAGACAGCTCGTCGAACAACGACTGAATTCTCTCGGTCATGAAGTTGAAGCGGTCGGAAAGCTCTTTCAATTCGTCGTTTCGTTTTAGAAAGACCCTTTTTGTGAAATCGCCCTCGGCGACACTCTTTGCGGCGTCTCCGATCTCTCTGATGGGGTGGGAGAGGCTTCGAGCAACTATAAGCGATCCGAACAGTGCAAGGACTGTGATTGCTATTACGATAAAAAGTATCCTTTTTTGAAGCGTGTTTATGAGGACGTCAATATCTCGAATAAATAGGCTGAGCCGCAAAAAGCCGATGATCGAATCGTTTTCCACAAGCGGGAGGGCGACGTAGAGCATCTCTTCCTTGACTGTGCCGCTCAGTCGAAGCGATGTGCCTATATCCCCCTTTTTCGCCTGAATTATCTCGGGCCGATCGCTGTGATTTTCGAGGAGCTTCGGATCCTCCTCCGAATCGATGAGGACAACTCCATCCGGGTCTATGATCGTGATCCTGGTGTTTGTTTCACTTCTTATCGACTTTACGATTTCATTCAATTTATCGATGTCGTTTGTCATGACCAGAGGGATTACCTGCGGTTTTAGGGTGTTTCCCATATCTTTCAATTTATCGGTCAAGGTATCAATATAGTGCGATCTGATCAGTTGAAAAGAGAAGGCAACAATGGAGAAGGTAATAAGAACGATGAGAAAAAAGTACCCTGCAAATAGTTTCAGAAAGAGTGATTTTTTCATACTTCCAACTTATATCCAATTCCCCTTATACTTTTGATAAGCATGGCGGCCGTCCCGAGCTTTTTGCGTAGATTCTTTACATGCATATCTATCGTCCTGTCGATAACGATCTTCTCATCGCCCCAGAGATAATCGAGAATCTGATCCCTCGAAAACACGATCCCCCTCTTTGTCGCAAGTAGTTTTAAGATCTTGAATTCTGTCGTCGTCAGCTCAACCCTTTCGCCCCGAACGTATGTCTCATATTTCTCAAGATCAACGGTCAGCATATCCCCGACCTCAAGCTTCTTCTCCCCCTTTTCAGTCTTCCTCCTCAAGACCGCCTTCACACGGGCAACCATCTCCCTTGGCGAAAAGGGTTTCGTGATGTAATCATCCGCACCGAGCTCCAACCCGATTACCCTGTCGGATTCCGTGTCCTTCGCGCTCAAGATGATAATCGGGACATCGGAGAAATCATCCATCCGCTTTAGCTTTTTACATATCTCAAGGCCGTCTTCATCGGGTAACATCAGATCGAGGATAATCAGGTCGGGCTTCTTTTTGTTTATGAAATTGTAGAAGCCCTTCGCATTCTGAAAACCCTTCGCCTGAAATCCCGACCTCTCGAGATTGACCGTGACGACCTCCAAGATGTCGGGCTCATCATCGACTATGGCTATCAGATTACTCATCTAAATATGGGAAAACTGAAATTAAAAATCGTACTTTACATCCGTGTAACGGGGATAATGATAAGCTATTTTGAAACACTCGCTTTTTTCGCAAAAAGTAAAATTGGATTGACGCTCCATGAAAGGATATTATCACATTGCGAAAAAGAAGGACAGCCAAAAAAACGTTCGGGATTTGTCATCGGCATCACGGGGAGCTTCGCTTCCGATCTATTGACCTTGGGGGATTCGGAGCGGAGTGAAAAATATGACATCAGGACAAAAATCACCATCGGATCCAGAAAAGTCGGGATCAATCTTACAAACTGATTTGAACAAGATAGGGGGGACAAAATGCCCCCCTTATCTCCGCTTTACTTTCGCTATCTCTCAATCAAGATAAATATTCCGGCCAGGATTGCGAGGACTGCGGATACGACACCACCGACAGCAACCGTGCTCAACGCCGTCAGCCCCGCGATGATGAGCCAAATCGCGAGTAGGAGCTTCCCGATATTTTTCCCGAGCTTCTTCCAGTTGATACCGATCAGGATTAATATGCCGGCGGCGATGGCGAGGACGGCCAAGAGTAACCCGAGCCCTGAAAAGCTCACCCCGATGATGGGAAATAGGCCCCATATTATAAGCCAGATTCCCAGAAGCAGCATGCCGATCTCAAGGGCACCGCTCACCCGCCCCAGTGCAATGATAATGACTACGCCCGTGACGATTGCGAAGATATCCAATATCAGGCCGAGGCCGGAGACCCTCATCGCAACGATCGAGAGCACACCGAGGGCAATAAGTAGAATCCCCAAAAGGAGCATCCCCAATTTTTTATTAACCGCCATTTCTTCCTCCTATTAAAAAATGTTGTTTAATACGATAATATATCTTTACTACCTCTACGACGCCAAATCAAGAGTTTTTTTAAAAGCTTTATTAAAGCTACGCAACTTTTTTTCTTAGATGCAAAAAAAAGTGGAAATTGACAACATTCGGAGAAAATTTTAAATCCCTTTTCGACCAGAAAAGTTACAGGTCAAATCTACACCTCCAAATACCCCTATGATTCAAAACTCCAAATTACCCTCCCAATATAAGCTTTTTTTTCATAGATTACACAATATATATTACAAGATACATCTTGGCATTCACTTCACCAATTTGATGCTCAATAACAAAAATATATCAAATAATAAATCTTTGAACCTGCTATTATTGATTCCATCCTCAAAAAATACTAAAGTGATCGCATTTATTTTACTCTCCTAAAGGAATACGATTTGACTTAGTTTGTTTTTTTAGTATAATACACGTAATAAAAAAGTTGGCCCTTTTTTTCATTGATTTAAGACAGTTTTGTAGACATTTTTTTGCAATCAAAGGATACAATGCGAGAGAATCTAATTCGATATAGGAGAGTAGTCGGAAATGACATCATAGAAAGGCTTTTTGCAAAAGTAGAGAATATAAAAACAAAGCATATAGCTTGTATCAGTTCAACCTATCAGGGGGGAGGAGTCGCGGAAATGCTTAACAGCATTGTGCCCCTCTTTGATGATCTAGGGTTGTCATTCGGATGGAGGATTTTGCACGGATCCCCCAACTTCTTTACCATAACAAAGAAATATCACAATGCACTCCAGGGAGACAAAATTAACCTCTCAAAAAGAAAAAAAAATATTTACTATGAGACAAACAGGAGATTTTCTAAATTTACCCACCTTGACCACGACCTTATCATCGTTCATGATCCACAACCCCTGCCGCTGATTGATTTCTACGAAAAAGAGCAGCCCTGGATTTTAAGATGTCACATTGACTTTAAAAATCCTAACCCTGAACTCTGGGAGTATCTTTCAGGATTTATCAAGAAATATGACCACATGGTTATTTCTAATGAAGTATATAAAAAAGAGGATATACCCATTACACAGAGTATCATATACCCTGCTATCGATCCTCTAACCCTAAAAAACAAGCCGATTAGCATAAAAACCATCAGCACTTACCTGACAAAGTTCGGGATAGATCTGAGCAGGCCGATTATTTCCCAGGTCTCTAGATTCGATAAATTCAAGGATCCCAAGGGTGTCCTGAAAGTATTTGAAATAGTGAGAAAACAGGTAGATTGCCAATTGGTCCTCCTGGGGTCACTGGCGATGGATGATCCCGAGGGGCAAAAGATATTCAGTGATGTTGAGCGGGCAAGAGAAAAAAGCGCCTATAAAGACGATATCCGACTGTTACTGGTGGAAAATGATATTCTGGTCAACGCCCTCCAGAGTGCATCGACTGTAGTTATTCAGAAGTCCACCCGGGAGGGATTCGGCCTGGTAGTTGCAGAGGCCCTCTATAAAAAAACCCCGGTGGTGGCGTCGAACGTAGGAGGTATACCGTTTCAGGTTATTGATGGTGTCACCGGTTTTTTACATGAACCTAATGATATTAAGGGATTTGCCGAGTCAATCTTGATGTTGCTTTCTGACGAGAAGTTGCGGGATGAATTGGGGGAGAACGGTCACGAACACGTGCGAAAGAACTTCCTGATCACACGTCTCATGCTCGACTGGATGAACCTATTTGAGCAGTATCTAACCTGAATCTCTTTGAGTTTTGACCATATACGACGATTCAATGTAAAATACAATAACAATAGTAAACAACTATAATAAATACTATATAATAATGTGAAAATGAAAAGGCTTATAATAGTTTCAAACAGGCTCCCGGTTACAATCGAGAAGAAAAAGGATAGATTCCAATACAAGCAGAGCGTAGGCGGCCTCGCAACCGCAATAAGTTCATTCTACAAATCGTATAAGAGCATGTGGGTGGGTTGGCCTGGGATCACAACCGAGAGGGTAGATAAAAAGGATCGGGAATCGATAACAGAAGAATTAATCAATCAGTGTAACTACCCGCTTTTCTTGTCAAAGAAAGACATAGACCTCTTCTATCATGGCTTCAGCAATGAGACGATCTGGCCGCTTTTCCATTACTTTCCCCAATACACAATCTATAGTAAAGAGTCTTGGAGATGGTATGAAAAGGTAAACAGGGAATTTTGTAAAGAAGTCATCAATGTCGCCGAAGAGGGTGACACGATCTGGGTTCACGATTACCATCTAATGCTGCTTCCCAAATTGTTGCGAGATGAGCTCCCAAATTCTTCGATCGGCTTTTTCCTACACATACCATTTCCTTCTTTCGATATCTTTCGACTCCTTCCTTGGAGAAGTGAGATACTCGAAGGTCTTTTGGGCGCCGATCTGGTAGGATTTCACACATACTCATACACACAAAACTTTATAAACAGTGTGCATCGCTTATTCGGATACGAATCCACTATGGGTCGCATAAACACGGGCAAAAGGATAGTAAGGGCGGATATCTTCCCGATCGGGATAGATTACGATCGATTTTCGAGGGCCAATTTAGATACCGAAGTAAATAAGGAAGTCACGAAGATAAAGAAAAAGGTCGCCGACAGAAAAATAGTGCTCTCGGTGGATCGTCTCGATTACACCAAGGGACTGCCGAAACGATTGGAGGCCTTTGAGTTTTTCCTGAAAAAGTA
>CAZDOD010000065.1:0-14295 GCA_964506935.1 uncultured Thermodesulfobacteriota bacterium
TAACTCTAAGGTTTTTCTACTAAGTCTTTGGTTAGAGGGGCAATGAGATGACAGATTCATTATAAACTGCTGAAGAATTCATTCAGCACTACGACCACTAGTGGAATCTATTATGTAAAAAATATTCTTTATGGTGCTTTAAAAAGCTTTAGATATGAAACGAAAAAATACATACCTTGAAAAAAGCCCTCCCATTAGAAAGATGGAAAAGAGATTATTAGATATAAGAGAACTCTCACAATACATCGGCATTAAACCACAAACTATACGGAACAAAATTACTAATGGTGATTTTCCGATACCTCACCTGAAGTTAGGTCGTCTTATCAGATTTGATAAAAGGGATGTAGACAAATATATTGATGAAATTCATAGAATTAATTGTTGACTTATGGGTGTAGTTGTTTTATCTTTTCTCTGAAAGGAGGTGAGATAAAATACTAACGCCCGCCTCTACATAAACTCCGATCTAAAAAGAAAGGAGAAAAACTATGGGCGTTTTTCAAAAATACCGAGATAAGAATAGAAACAAGACAGGTCCATGGTTCATAAAATATCCTATCAGTAGAGATCCTCTGACAGATAAACTTATTTACAAGGTTGAAAAAACAGGATATTCAAAAAAGACTGCGGAACGGTTATTTCAAAAAATGGTTACTGAATTTCATGAGGATTCAATCCAGAAATCTGTAATCAACAGGAACTTAAGGTTTTATGAGCTTATAGACTGGTATCTAAATCTTGAGTCCGTTCAAAAGAAAAAGAGTTATAGGAAAATCAGAGAGAGCTGTGATATCCTGAAAAGGTTCTTTGAAAACGTAAAAGTAATAAATCTCAAACCTCATATGGTTGAGGATTTCATGTTCAAAATGTTGGACAGTGTGAGCAAAAGCGGAAATAAATACTCTCCTGCTTCTGTCAATCGTGTTTTCACTGTACTCAAAAGGATGTTCAACCTTGCCTTACGCGAAGAGATGGTTTTAAGAAATCCATGTATCAAGGTTTCTCAACTTCCTGAAGAAAATATCAGAGATAGAATCCTTTCATATCAAGAACTTCAACGATTACTCAAGTATCTTCCTCCTCATACTCAGCTCATAGTTAAAACAGGATACTTCACAGGAATGCGTATTGGAGAAATATTAAACCTCACATGGGATCGTGTAAACTTGAAAGACGGTTCTATCTATCTTGGGTTTTCTAATACGAAGACAAGAGAACCTCGAACAGTCTATCTCAATAGTGAATTGATGGATGTGTTTAAGGAAGCTTCAAGAGTAAGAAGTCTGGAACACAACTATGTGTTTACATACAAAGGGAAACCGATAAAAAGTATCAAAACATCTTTTCAAAATGCATGCAGGAAGGCTCGAATTGAGAATTTCAGGTTCCACGATTTGAGGCATACGTTCAACACGAACATGAGAAAGGCCGGAGTGGATAAAACCGTCATTATGAAACTTACCGGCCACAAGACTATATCGATGTTTCAGAGATACAATACAGTAGATCAGGATGATGCCAAGACAGCAATGGAGAGACTTGATGATTTTATACGTCGGAACGATGAAATGGTTCCGAGGTGAAAAAAATGGGGAATTTTTTGGTCACTACATGGTTCCCGGGCGAAAAAAGGGGTTAGACAAAATCGCCTAACCCCTTGATATCATTGGCTCCCCGGGCAAGACTCGAACTTGCGACATGGTGGTTAACAGCCACCCGCTCTACCAACTGAGCTACCGAGGAATGCTTTTTATTTCGCTATAAATATTTTAAAGATTTATACCTCAAATATAAAAAACTAGCAACCAATTTGAGATGCAAGTTTATGATTTCTATTTACAAACAATTTCAAATAAAATAAGCAATATCCAAAATAAGCTTAACCGCTCTCGGTGGCCCCTTTCTTGAGCTCGAGGAGCACCTGTTTGGCCACGGACTTGAGCGTTTCGAACACCCCATTCCCTTCGGTGGCTATTGACTCGAAATCCGGGACGCCGTTCGAATTCAAGAGCTTTCTCATCTCGTCGACGGGGGCTGCGTTCGGGAGGTCCCTCTTGTTATATTGTACCACGTATGGAATGTTCCCGAGGCTGTAACCCTGTTCGATCAGGTTCGTCTTTAGGTTGTCAAAGCTCTCGAGATTAGCCTCCATACGTTCCAACTGTGAATCGGCCACAAATACTATGCCGTCGACACCCTTCAGGATCAGCTTCCTACTTGCGTCGTAAAAGACCTGACCCGGGACGGTGTAGAGGTGAAAACGCGTCTTAAATCCCCTGATCTCACCCAACGACAGGGGCAAAAAATCAAAAAAAAGCGTCCTCTCGGTCTCCGTCGCCAGAGATATCATCTTCCCCTTGGAGTCGGGATTTGTCTTTTTGTATATAAATTGGAGATTTGTGGTCTTACCGCAAAGGCCTGGGCCATAATATACGATCTTGCAGTTTATCTCTCTCGCAGGGTAATTTATAAATGACATTTAAAACCGCTCTCCCTCTACTCGCTAAAGAGCCTATCTATATCTTCGTCGGTAATCTCGGCAAAAGGTGAGGCCACATCCGCCGCCTTAGATTCAACCTTCCTCAACAGCTCATCAAATATACCGGTCAGGTCATCACCGGCCTTTTTCGCCCTCAGCCTAACTAAACCGAGGGAGGAACGTTCGTCAAAGACCACCACCATAATAACACGGCGGCCCACTATCGAAATATATATGTTGTCCCTATAGCCCTCATGGAAAATGATGGTAAATTCCTTCTCCCCCAATAGTTTCGCCATACTCCCCGTTGCAGCTATATTACCGGCGGTCAAAGAGGCCAGTGACGTCGTGTCAAGATTCTCGGTTTCACCTGTACTGGCTATAAGCTGGCCGTTCCTATCAACGAGAAAAAGTACCTTCGCATTCGTCTCAGAATAGAGCTTTGCAAGAACGTCATTTATCTTCTTGAACTCTTCTTCATACAGAATAAGCTGAGTAAGGCTCATCTACTTTCCCCCAAAATAGCAATCGTTATATATTGTATCACATATATCAGATAAAGTCATTTTTTTCAACTTTTTTTTAAATTATCTGCAAGACCAGCATAAATCGAAGAAGTCATCAGGGAGATCCACTATCTTCCTGATATATTCCAATTGTCTCTTGGGGGCGATGTCCAGACCGCATTTACTACACTTTGAAATCTCAAGCTCGACCTTCCAGTTGTGGATATATCTCTTCCCGTCTTTATCCTCCATCTTTATATAGCCCGTGGGACAGATATAGACACAGGAGCCACATCCAATACAGGTCTCGGACGATTCCATAAAAGGTGTCGCGGGAAGCCTCGATATACCCCTATTTGCGAATCCGAGGGCCTTCACGCCGACCACCTCTTCGCATGTCCTCACGCACATACCGCACAGGATGCAGTCGTCACCAACCTCCTCAAGTCTACCACCCTTTACACCGAGCTTTTCTGCGAGTTCATTTATCTTCCTGTTTTTAGGTGCCCTCGCCAAAAGTAGCTCCATGACGATATTTCTCGTCGAAACGACTCTGTCGGTATCGGTCGAGACACTTAATCCCTCTTCGGCGGGATAGTTGCACGACGTCACTATGCGCATCCTGTCTCCCTTTTTCACCTCGACAAGGCACATACGGCATGCCCCGTAAGGCTCAAGCGCAACATTGTTGCAGAGGGTCGGTATATAGACGTTCAGCCTATTTGCGACAGAAAGGATGCTTTCCCCCCTCTTCGCCTCGATATCTTCGCCGTTGAAATTTATCGTGATACTATCTTCCATTTTTGTCTCTATTTAATTATCACTGCGTCAACAGGACACACCTCATAGCAGGCCCTGCAGCGGATACATATCTTTTCATCTATCTTATGCGCCTTCTTCTTCTCTCCGGTTATCGCGGATACCGGACAGACCTTGAGACATCTCAGGCACCCTATACATGTTTCGGGGTCTATCGAAAATGAGATTAGGTCCGGACATACTCCAGCGGGACACCTTTTCTCACTTATATGCGCCTCGTATTCGTCCCTGAAGTATTTTATCGTTGTAAGAACCGGATTCGGTGCGCTCCCACCCAAGGCACACAGGGAGCCCCAGATCATCCCCTCACCTATTTCTTCTAAAAGATCGATATCGCCCTGCCTCCCCTCCCCCTTGGTTATCCGCAATAAGATAGACCTAAGCTGCCTCAGGCCCTCCCTGCACGGCGTGCATTTTCCGCAAGACTCGTCCACCAAAAAATCGATGAAGTATTTGGCGATATCGACCATGCACGTCCCCTCATCCATCACTATCATGCCGCCCGACCCCATCATCGAGCCGAGCCTCGTAAGCTCATCGAAATCTACCGGGGTGTCAAGAAACTTTTCGGGTATACATCCCCCCGACGGCCCGCCTGTCTGAACCGCCTTGAATTTTTTGTCGCCTAATATCCCTCCGCCTATATCGTAGATGATCTCGCGGAGTGTCAGGCCCATAGGCACTTCGACAAGGCCGACGTTCTTAACCTTCCCGACAAGCGAGAAGACCTTTGTCCCCTTGCTGTTATCGGTGCCGACTCCTCTGAACCAGTCGGACCCCTTATTTACAATGAGCGGGACGTTACAGAGCGTCTCGACATTGTTGAGATTTGTGGGCATATCCCATAGCCCCCTGTCGGACGTATGGATATACTTTGCCCTCGGTTCGCCGGCCTTTCCCTCTATCGACGCCATCAGTGCCGATGACTCGCCGCATACAAACGCACCACCCCCACGGCTTATCTCAATATCGAAGGAAAAATCCGTCCCCAATATTTTATCGCCCAAAAGCCCGTAATCCCTTGCGTCGGAGATAGCCTTCCTCAGGTTTTTGACCGCCAGGGGGTATTCCATCCTGACATAAATATAACCTTGATTTGAGCCGACTGCATACGCCCCGATTATCATCCCCTCTATAACGCTGTGGGGGTCGCCCTCCATAATGGACCTATCCATGAAGGCACCCGGGTCCCCCTCATCTCCGTTGCACACAAAATATACCGGCTTATTTTGCTCTTGACTCGCCTTCTTTGTCGAGCGCCACTTCCTCCCCGCGTAAAAACCACCGCCGCCTCTACCCCTAAGGCCCGATTTATCCACCTCGTCGATTATCTCATCGGGAGACATACTTGTAAGCGCCTTAGCCAAGGCGCTGTACCCGCCCCGGGCTATATATTCGTCGATATCGGTCGGGACGATGCTCCCGTTGTTTCTAAGCACCCACCTCTTCTGATGTTTGTAGAAGGGTATTTCACCCTCTTTTAGGATCTTCTCTTTCGTGTTGGGATCTTCATAGAGGAACTTCTCATGGGGCTCTCCCGAGATTATCGTCTTTTCGACGAGTTCGGGGACGGCCTTAACCGTCACCATCTGGTAGAAGATATCTTGCGGCATAAATATCACGAGGGGGCCGCGCTCGCAAAAGCCGTGACATCCACATATCCTCACATCGACCTCAGCGTCGATGCTCCGCCCCTTGAGCTCATCCCTAAAGGCATCGGCAACTTTGAGGCTGCCGTTTGATATACACCCCGTCCCACCGCATACGATGATCTTCTGCTTTTTCGGATCGACTGCGGCTAGTATAGATTTTCTGTAATCTTCGAGATGACCGACTGTATCAAGCCTCATATAAAATCACCTTTATCCCTTGTGGTTCTTTATGACCCTTCCGATCTTCTCTATGGTCATCTTGCCATAATTCTCTTCGTCAATCTGGGTAAGGGGCGCAAGGGCACAGGCCCCAAGGCAGTTTACGGTCTCGAGCGTGAACATCTTATCCGGTGTAGTCTCCCCGACCTTTACATCGAGGGCCCTCTCGAAACCCTCGGCTATCCTTTTGCCACCCTTGATGTGACACGCCGTTCCGAGACAGACCTTCAGTTCATGCTTACCCCTTGGGATGAGGCTGAAGGCCTTGTAGAAGGTAGAGATGTGATAAATCCGTGCCTCGGAGATTTCGAGCTTCTCAGACAACCTCCTTACCGCTTCCTTGGGGATATATCTGAATTCGGACTGTATATCCTGAAGCATCTGTATTACCCTCGAAGGCTCTTTCCCGTAGGCCTCGATGATATTATCTACCTTTGAGACATCGTAGTCCATATCTCACCCTGATCTTTTATAGTCTAGTCAGCTTTAAAAGCTTCTCGTATTCCTTGTCGACCCGCTTCTGGATAACCTCTATGCTATTTTCGGTCAGGTGTCTGAATCTCCCCTGCCCGTCGAGGTAATCCCGAACCGGTCTCCTATTCGGTATGTCCATGGTGATCTGATATTTGCCGCCCTTTACCTCGTAGAGGGGAAATATCCCGGTTTCTACGGCGAGCCTCCCATACTTGATTGCGAGATCGGAGGGGATCCTCCAACCCGTGGGACATACCGAGAGACAGTGGATGTACGCCGGGCCGCCAGAATCTATCGCCCTCTTGACCTTCTCCTGCAGGTCGAAGGGATAGCTAGAACATGCGGTCGCGACGTATGGTATATCATGTGCTGCGGCGATCGCCGGCATATTCTTTTTCCATGTGTGCTGGCCTATCGATTTTTCCCCCGATGGAGAAGTGGTCGTGGCGGCGCCGTACGGGGTCGAGCCCGATCGCTGAATCCCCGTGTTCATATACGCCTCGTTGTCGAAGCATACGTAGATGAAGTCTTCGTGCATCCTCTCGAGGGCGCCCGACAGGGCCTGCAGGCCGATATCCGAGGTTCCCCCGTCGCCTGCCATCCCCACCGAAATTATCCTCTGCTTCTTGAGGCGTCCCTTTCTCATCATGGCCTTGAGGCCCGACGCCATCCCGGCGGCCACCGCGGCGGCGTTCTCGAATGTCACATGTATCCACGGCACCCTCCACGCCGTAAAGGGGAGCGGGGAGGACACGATCTCCATACATCCCGTTGCATTGGCGATGACGATATCCCTCCCCAGTGCCTTTAGGACGTGGCGGACGGCCAAGGCCTCGGCGCACCCCTGACAGGCACGATGGCCCTCCGAGAAGTTTTCATCCCGACTCGTCAGGTTGGGCACGTAAACGCTGTATTTATCTATCATCCCCTCACCCCAACCATATAGAATTCCTCCCATTCACCCTTCTTTAATCCATCGATTGCGATATCATACATATCCCGAAAGACATTCGGGGGGACATCCCTCCCCGACAGGCCACATATAAAATCGAAGATATTCGGCTTTTCTTTGGACTTATATAATGCCGTCTTTAACTCCGAGGCGACGGGGCCACCGACCCCACCGACCGAGAGTGCCCTGTCGATTACCAAGATGTTCTTGAATTTTGCAAGCGTCGACACTATATCGTCATGTGGGAACGGGCGAAAGAGCCTTATCTTGACGAGACCTATCTTTATCCCCTCGTCCCTCATGGTATCGACAATTTCCATGCCGAGTTCGGAAAAGCTCCCCATAGTGACGAAGACCGTATCGGCGTCCTCTGTCCGATACTCCTCGACCGGCTTATAGTATCTTCCGGTGAGCTTTCCCCACTCTTCCCATACCTCACATATAACGGAATATGATTCCCTAAGCGCCACATCGTGTGCCATCTTCGTCTCCGCGAAGATCTCGGGCATCGTAAATGCGCCCATTGTAACGGGCTTATCGGGGTGCATCCTGAATATCGGGTCAAACGGCGGGAGGAATTTTTCGACCAACTCCTTTTCAACCGGCTCAAACGGCTCTATCACGTGGCTCAATATGAACCCGTCCATATTTACCACTACCGGAAGCAGAACCCTCCTGTCCTCGGCTATTTTAAAGCTGCATATCGTCTGATCGAAGTCCTCCTGTCCGTTCTCGACGAAGATCATTATCCACCCGCAGTCCCTGTTTGCCATGATGTCGCTGTGGTCGTTCCATATCGTCAGTGGGGCCGAGAGTGTCCTGTTAGCAACGGTCATAACCATAGGGAGCCTCATGGCGGAGACTGCATACAACACTTCGCTCATGAGCTGAAGCCCCTGAGAGGCCGTGGCGGTGTAGGTCCTCGCCCCGACGGCCGAGCTCCCGGCGCATGCGCTCATGGCCGAGTGCTCGCTCTCAACACAGATGTATTCGGCGTCAAGCTCCCCATCGGCCACAAGCTCGGAGAGGTGCTCGACGATGTGGGTCTGTGGCGTGATGGGATATGCGGCGATAACATCGACGTTGGCGAGTTTTACCGCCTCAGAAACCATCAGCGATACTTCCATCCCTACTTTTTTTGCCATCTAATCTGTCTCCTCGACCATCGTGATACACTGTGTTATGCACTCGTGGGCGCATATCCCGCAACCCTTACAATAATTGTAATCGGCCACAAAGTAGCCGTCGTCTTTTCTGTATATTGCGTTATCGGGGCAGAAATTCCAGCACACACCGCACTTGATGCATTTTTTTTCGTTCCATTCGGGCCTCTGGGATTTCCAGTCCCCTGTGTGATATTCTGATGCGTTCCCCGGCTCATCGACGACGTTTCCGGGATTCAGGTCCCGCCAGGTATATTGATCCATCGGTTTGGCCAAAACGTCACACCTCCATCTTAGTCTCGGACATCGCCCTCTTGAAGGCGTCAATATTCTTTTCGGCGATCCTGCCAAAGCGTTGTCTTAAAGGTTCAAACATAGACTCCTGATCCACCACATCCGAAGTGGCTATCATTGCGCCCAGCATGGTCGTGTTTGTGATCGGACGACCAAGGGTCTCCCTCGCTATCGTGCTTGCATCGACAACGGCGATCCTCGACTTATAGCCGAATTCCTTTCTGATCTCCCCGATGCTCTTGTGCGTATTTATTATAACGATGCCTCCATCCTTCATACCGCTTGTGGGATCGATGTTTTTGAGGAGGCTTGGATCGAGGACAATGGCGATATCGGGATTGTATATCTTCGAACGGAGCCTGATCGGCTTCGTATCGACACGGGCGAAGGCCATAACCGGCGCGCCCCTCCTCTCCGGGCCGAAGTTTGGAAAGGCCTGGGCGTATTTCCCCTCGGAAATGGCGGCGTGGGCGACCATCTCTGCCGATGTGACGGCTCCCTGCCCCCCTCTTCCGTGGAAAATTATCTCTATCACAAACCCTCCTGGACGTCGTCCTTAATAATATATAAAAACTAAAATGGTATCTACGTAAACCACTTTTGTCAAGAAATAATTTTTGTTTTCGGGCTGAAATAAGACCATGTCATCGATATCTTTATCTGAAAATAATCCCATGTTAATGAAAATGACCTTTAAAGTTCCCTTCGGTTGGCAAGTGCCGCGGAAAGCGTCTGTGGATCGAAATACTCCAGATCCCCCCCGGCGGGGACGCCCTGTGCAATCCTCGTTATCCTCACATCCAGGCCCGAAATCCTCTCCTGTATATATCGGGCCGTTATCTCCCCCTCCTTCGTCGGATTTGTGGCGATGATGATCTCCCTTATCCCTCCCCTCTCGATCCTTCGTTTCAGCTCGTCGATACGGAGCTCATCCGGCCCGATGCCGGATATCGGGGAGATGACGCCGTGAAGAACATGATATAACCCTTTAAAAGATGTACCCCCTTCCACGGCCACGAGATCCCTCGGGTCTTCAATCACACAGATCGTTGTATTGTCCCTCTTCGGGTCGGAGCATATCGGGCATGGGTCACTTCTTTCAAAATTATAACAGATCGAGCAGACCCTTATCTTATCTTTAACCTCGACAATGGCGTTTGAGATCCCCTCGGCATCCCTCCTGTTCATGGCGACAATAAAGTAGGCGAGCCTCTGTGCCGTCTTCTCCCCCACCCCGGGGAGCCTCTTCAGTTCATCAATAAGCTTCTTTATCGGGTCATTGTTTGATATCATATTTATAATGTCAGGCCCGGAATATTTATTCCACCCGTTATTTTGGACATCTCTTCCTTGAGCATGTCCTGGCTTTTTGCTATCCCTTGGTTTACCGCAGCCAGAATCAAATTCTCGAGCATATCGAGATCACCTGGATCAACTATATCCTTCTCTATCTTTATCGACAAGAGCTCCTGACGACCGTTTACGACCACCGTAACCATCCCCCCGCCCGAAGTGGCCTCAACCGTCCTATTGGCAAGCTCCTCCTGAATGCGCTGAAGCTCCTTTCGCATCTTGTGGGCCTGCTTCATGATATCCAATATCCCCTTACCCTCCAGCGTCATATTTTCCTCCTTTTTCCCTCACTTCTTTCCGTGAGTATATCCACGAACATCCGCATCTAAAACATCAATAATATTCTTGGCGGCTTCTGTTTTCAAAAGTTCCTTCTCCTTATCCGTCTCCCCAAAACCGTCCCCCTTCCCAGCATCTTTCGGTGTATTCGGTCTTTTAACCTCAACACCCTTGACCTCCACCTCAATATCCCTTTTATAAAATTCCTTCAACTCCTTTTTCAGCTTTGCGAGATTTTCCTCGTTGTTGGATATTAGGTCGATGTTTATATCGCCGTTTTGAAACTCGACCCTGAATTTTTCTTCACTCATGATAATCGATCTATTTTTACTCAGGATCGAGTGAATCTTCGGGTCGCTCCTTTGAAGCTTTGCGAAAAACCCGTCAAGGTCTTCCTCGATCTTCCCCCTCGGAGTTCCACCCTCGGTCTCCCTTAATTCCGGGGGCCTTCCTTCAAACTTTTTTTTTAAAGGCGGTGCCTGATCGTCCTCTTTCAAAGAAAAATCAAAAGAGAGGGCCTCGGCCCCTGCCTTGCCCTGTATCCCTCCCCCGTCGAGGTCCAAGAGCCTTTGTATGATCTCATCTATCGATTCAACGGAGCCAATCCTTGCCATCTTGATAAGGAGAAGCTCCATCGCGATCTTCGGGTCTCCGCTCGTTTTTACCACCTGCTCGGCGCCGAACAGGATATTGAAGATCATCGTGAGCTCTTCCGTGCTCATCCTCTCCCCCAGCCGAACAATATCATCAAGCTCCTCTTTTGTCAGATCGAGTATCTCTTTTTCGCCTGCAACCTTCGCCACCAAGATGTTTCTCACCAATTCCACGAATTCCCTGTAGTACTGCACTATATCGTACCCCTGGCGGTAGACATCTTCGAGAAGCGAGAGGGATAGAGATGCGTTCCTGCCTATCACTGCCCCTGCCATCTCGAAGAGGAGCCGGCGATCACTTAGCCCCAATACCTCCCTTACGGTCTCCTCCGCAACCTTATCCTTTGCGTACCCGATGACCTGATCGAAGAGGGACTGGGCGTCTCTCATGCTCCCCTCTGCCTCGCGGCTGATGATCGTCAGTGCGCCGTCGGTTACCGATATCCCCTCCGCCTTTGATATCTCGCCAAGCTTTTTTGATATCTCGAAAGAGCTGATCCGTCTGAAATCGAACCTCTGCGTCCTCGACAGGATCGTGACCGGTATCTTTTGGGGCTCGGTTGTGGCGAAGATGAATATCACGTGCGCCGGTGGCTCTTCGAGCACCTTTAGGAGGGCGTTGAATGCGTTTATCGAAAGCATGTGGACTTCATCTATGATGTATATTTTATAGCGGCCGACCGAAGGGAGATAGCGGACGTTTTCCCGAAGTTCCCTCACGTCGTCGACGCCGGTGTTCGATGCCCCGTCGATCTCATACACGTCGGTAAGCTTCCCCTCGCTTATACCTGTGCACATCGGGCACTTGTTGCAGAAATCGGGGGTCGGGCCTTCTGTGCAATTCAGTGCCTTCGCCATGAGCCTCGCGACGGTCGTCTTCCCGATGCCCCTCGGCCCGCTGAAGAGGTAGGCGTGGGAGATCCTGCCGGATTTTATGGCGTTTTTCAACGTCCTCGTCACGTGGCCCTGTCCCACGACCTCATCAAAGGTCTGGGGGCGGTATTTTCTTGCCAATACGAGGTAAGACATAAGACACCTAAATCCTCATGATTTGAGTGGGCCTTCTTGGCGACCGAGATCGAAGACCCTTTTCGGTATACTAAATAGAACGAAAGACAAAAGAAAATCAGAATAAAGGCTTATGTACCATTTTCGAGTGTGGAAAATGGATTTTAATAGCGATCCCCTGAGACACCAATAAGCACACCACCGCTTTTCACTTATAGATCCTATCTTATTTGAATTTGTATTCGAAAAACTGGCGGAGAGGGTGGGGTTCGAACCCACGGTGCGCTCTCACGCACACACGATTTCCAATCGTGCACCTTCAGCCGCTCGGTCACCTCTCCCAAAAATATTGTAAAAGAATCTCAAACAATCTGGCGGAGAGGGTGGGATTCGAACCCACGTGGGAACTTTCGCCCCCAAGCCGATTTCGAGTCGGCCCCGTTACAACCACTTCGGTACCTCTCCATTGAAATTTTTAATCTTAAACCTTTATCGCTTAATAAAATCAGTCTTTTTCTCTCTTATCTTTAAAGAACTTCGCCATCAATTCTGAACACTCCTCCTCCAGTATCCCCGCCGTCACCTCGACCCTGTGGTTCAGCCTCGTATCGCCCAGTATCTTATATAGGGAATCGACCGCCCCGCCCTTCGGGTCGGCCGCCCCGTAAAAGAGGCGCCCTATCCTCGTATTCACTATCGCCCCCGCGCACATGACACACGGCTCGATCGTCACATATATATCGGCTTCGGGGAGGCGGTAGTTGCCCTTTTTCTCGGCCGCATCTCTGATCGCCATGATCTCCGCATGCGCCGACGGGTCCGAGAGGCGGACTGTCGAGTTCCTCCCCCTCCCTATAATCCTTTTGCCTTCGACCACGACCGCACCGACCGGCACTTCGCCGTCGGAAAGTGCGCCCTCGGCCTCTCTCAGGGCCTCCCTCATGAAATCCTTATGATCCGTCTCCCTGATCTCCTCCTACCCTTCGTCGATAATTGAACCCGTCGTCCGAAGTAGATGTCAAAGACATCCTTAATATTCTACCATTTTTTATTCATGTTTCAAGATAAAACGAAATGCCACTAAATCACACGAAATAAAAAACGGGTTTTATATAACTACCATCACCGATTTTTCGTGTCAAGGTAAAATGAATCGGGAGGCGGCGGGACAGACAGACAAAAACCCACCATTAAAGTAATTTCCTGTTTAATGACCCGATTTTATGTCTTGGCGCTTTAAAAGATTACTTGATTTTTCGGGCCTAATTATGTATCTTATATACTAAATTTTTTTTAGGTCAAAAAATTGTACACGAAAAGATTGATTCAGGTTTTGGTCTTGCTCCTCGTTTTGATCCCTGGGGGCCCGGGCTGCATCGCCAAAGAGCAAGAAAAGACCCCTTGGGATAAAGCAGAGGAGCTCCTCTCTGAGGAAAAATTCGAGGAGGCGATCAAACTCTATTCGCTCGCCATCGAGACGAATCCCGACCACCCCGACCTCTACCTCGCCTACTACAACAGGGGCCAGGCCTTCGTCTCGCTCGATCGGTTTGACGACGCCCTGCCCGACTTCGAGAAATCCGTCGAGCTCAATCCCGAATTCAAAGACGGATATAAGGCAAAGGGGATTTTAAACCTCAACATGGGAAACTACGATGCGGCGCTCGCCGATTTCACCCGCCTCACGGAACTCGCCCCCGATGATCCCTACGCCTTTGCAAACAAGGGCACGGCGAACTCGCTCCTCGGGCGTTTCGACGAGGCGCTTTCCGATTACAACAGGGCGATAGAGCTCGACCCCAAATGCGCCGAGTGCTACTACAACCGCTATCAGGTCTTGATGATCTTGGGGAGGGATGACGAGGCCACATCCGACCTCGAAAAAGCCGGGGACTTAGATGGCCGCTATCAGAAACCATGAGGTAAATAATGAAGAATGAAAGAACCCAAACTGATGCCGAGATAAAGTCGAAAAAGTCAAGGCCCGCGATAATCGTCTGCTCGACCTGCGCCGTGATTTTCGTCCTGATGGTGATCACCATTTTTATCATGCTATTTCTCTTGCAGAAGTCATGCGAGAGGGAGTTCGGTTTCGAAGTCCCCGATATATTCAAGCCGGAGGCACCGGAAACCCCGCAACCGCTCGAGCCTTTGACACCCGAAGAGATGAAGAACCTCCCCGAATTTTCGGTCGTCGATGAATCCAAAGACGCACTGAAAGTGGGTATCGAGCATGATATATCCACAAGCGATATAGAGAAACTCAACCGCTATCTCGCAAGCAAATACTTTGCGGGGGAGGAGATGTTCAACATCGCATATTTAAATAAGGATGCGCCCGAATCGGGCGAGGTGATAGCGGTCTATAATTTCAATAGACTTACCGGAACCAATAGCCTCACGATACTCGATCCCGAGCCGGGGGCGAGATATCCGTTGGA
>CAZDOD010000066.1:0-9358 GCA_964506935.1 uncultured Thermodesulfobacteriota bacterium
AATTGATCGAGATAGAAAAACTTGTCAAGAATTTCGGAAGAATAAAAGCGGTCGATAATCTGAACCTATCGGTCTCAAAGGGGGAGTTCT
Source organism: uncultured Thermodesulfobacteriota bacterium (assembly GCA_964506935.1). GTDB lineage: Bacteria > Desulfobacterota > Zymogenia > Zymogenales > Zymogenaceae > CAZDOD01. Next base: position 91 of record CAZDOD010000066.1, read on the forward strand.
TTGGATTTTTGGGCCCAAACGGTGCCGGAAAGACCACGACGATAAAGATACTCACGGGCCTTTTGAAGCCGACGTCGGGTAAGGTAAAAATAGAAAATTTCGATATGAAAAAGGATATGGTCAAGGCAAAGGGGATCACGGCATATATTCCGGACAAGCCGTTCCTATACGAGAAACTCACGGGGAGGGAATTTCTAAACTTCATCGGTGGGCTTTATGGTATCGACGGGAATGCGATCAAGAAAAAAGGGGAGGAGCTGATAGAGTTGTTCTCTATGGGTGAATGGGTAGATGACCTAATTGAGGGTTACTCCCACGGTATGAAGCAGAAGATGGTCATGTCGTCCGCCCTAATTCATGACCCGAAAATCATCATCATAGATGAGCCTATGGTGGGCCTTGATCCGAAGAGTATCAGGCTCGTTAAGGAGATATTTTTGGGACTCGCAAAGGGGGGTGTAACGATTTTCATGTCGACCCACACACTCATCCACGCCCAGGATATGTGTGATAGAATTGGGATAATTAATAGGGGAAAGCTCGTCGCCCTAGGTAACATCGACAAGCTGATGGAGACCGCACATACCAAGAGGAGAGAGTTGGAGGAGATATTTTTTACACTCACCGAAGAGGAAAGGGAGAGATAATTTTGTGAGAAGTGTTCTCCTAATATGGAAGGTAAAGATACTTTCAACGATAAACGATCTTATGAAAATCAACAGGGAGAAGATTCTCAAGATCGTATTTTTTTCATGCGCCGGTGTGCTCTTCATTATCTTCGACTATCATTTCTTTTTAAGGATAATACGACACCTCCTCGATATTGAGCTGGTGGGTGATATCCTGGTCGATAAGTTGATGGGGATGATCAACCTCACGCTCTTTTCTGTGCTCATTTTTTCCAATATAATAGCATCGCTTTCAACCCTGTATCTCTCGAAGGATTTAAACCTCCTGCTTTCGGCGCCCATTTCGCACTCGAACGTGTTCGTCGCGAAATATTTTCAGACTACAATAAACAGCTCATATATGGTGATTATCTTCGGGCTTCCGATCTTCTTCGCACTCGGAAAGGCCTTTGGTATGGGGATGGGGTATTATTTCTGTATGATAGCCTTACTTATTCCCTTCATAATAATTCCCGCCGGATTCGGCATTCTATTTACAATGCTGCTTATGCGGTTCTTCCCGGCCAAGAGAACGAATCAGGTCTTGACATTTATGGGGATGATTTTTGCGGCCGGGCTGATATTCTTTTTTAGGTTTTTGAGGCCTGAAACGCTCTACGAAGATGTAACCGACATGGCGCAGCCCGCCTTTGTGGATTTTTTGTCGAACTTCAGCGTCCCGAGATATCCATTCCTCCCACCGACGTGGCTGACGCATATAGTCAATGATATGGTCGGGATGGAAAGCGGAGTGTTTTTTGAGAATCTGGTTTTTTTGATACTCGGTGGGATAGTGACCTTTATTGTCGTGGTCGGGATTTCTCACGCCATATATTTTTCGGGATTTTCGCAAGCCTTTGAGAGCAAAAGGCGCGGGAAAAACAGGAGGATCTCGAGTCTCAAGATATTCGAGCGCTTCTTTAAATGGATGTCTCTACCAGAGCGGTCAGTAATGATAAAAGACCTTAAGACATTCTTCAGGGATCCCACACAGTGGTCACAGCTTTTTCTTATTGGTGCACTGATAGTTATCTATCTCTTTAGCATCAAGAGCATCCCGGTGACCACCCCATTCTTAAAAAATCTGACCTCGTTTCTCAACCTCGGCCTTGCGGGTTTCGTCATATCTGCCCTTTCGGTCAGATTCATCTTTCCGACAACTAGCCTCGAGGGCGAAGCATACTGGATTATCGTCTCCTCGCCACTTTCTGTTAAGAAATTTCTGTGGGGGAAATTCTTCGTCTATCTGTTGCCGATAGTATTTTTGGGGGAGCTTCTTATTATCTCATCGAACATTATCCTGAGGGTAGACCCATTTCTCATGATACTCTCTTCGGTAACGATCCTGATAGTAACAATCACCCTCACCGCGATGGGGGTGGGACTGGGCGCCATCTATCCAAGGTTCAATTACGAGAACACGGCCGAGATAGCGGCGGGTTTCGGGGGGATACTCTACATGATATTGAGCCTCACATATGTCGGCCTCACCGTGGTGATCGAGGCGAGGCCGGTCTATGTATATTTCAGGGAGACGATAGTTCCGGGGACATATGAGCCAAAGAGCCTTATTCTTTCCGTGATCCTGCTTATCATCCTGAACGTCTTTGCTTTTTTTCTGCCTATGTGGGTAGGGATCAGGAGCCTCGAGAGGATGGAGCTTTGATATGTCAAAGGATCTGAAATCCAATCGGATTAAAATATTAGACGACAACTTGATAAACCTCATCGCAGCGGGCGAGATAGTAGAGCGTCCCGCATCAGTGGTCAAGGAGCTTCTGGAAAACTCCCTCGATGCAGGGGCTGAGAGCATAGACATCGAAATAGAGGCGGGAGGAAAGAAGAGGATAGTGGTCACGGACGACGGCGTCGGTATGAGTATGGAGGATGCGAAGCTTGCAATCGAGAGGCACGCCACTAGCAAGGTCGAGAGAATAGACGACTTAAAATCGATTCACACCCTCGGTTTCAGGGGGGAGGCGCTTCCGAGCATCGCATCGGTATCGCGCCTGACGCTCTTTACGAAAATGGAAGATTCGACTTCGGGATGTGAAATAAGATTGGAGGGCGGGAAATTAAAATATGTCCGTGATGCGGGGATACCGAAGGGAACGAGGGTGATTGCCGACGACCTCTTCTTTTCTGTTCCGGCGAGGAGGAAGTTTTTAAAGACCGAAAAGACCGAATACTATCACGTCCTCGATGTAATAAACAGGGTTGCGATCTCGAGGCCCGACGTCCGTTTTCGCCTGAAGGCGGACGGGAGGGAGGTTATCAATGTCCATTCAGGATCATTGAGGGATAGGGTAGGGGGGATACTGGGAAAGAGGTCGGTTGAAAATATGGAGGAGGTCGGCTTTGAGGCCGAAGGTATCAAGGTGCTTGGGCTCGTGGGGAGTCCCGACGACACGCGCACGACCAGATCAAACATCTTCATCTACGTAAATGACCGATACGTAAGAGACGCTGTCGTTACATCTGCAATCATGAGGGCATATAAGGGTCTCATATTCAATCAGCGTTATCCAATCGCCGTCCTGTTTATTCAGCTCCCATACTCCGATGTCGATGTCAATATCCACCCAACTAAGATACAGGTAAAGTTCAAAGATACACAAAATGTCGGGGGGGTGGTTAAAAGGGCGGTTGATGAGGCGCTGAAAAAAAGCACCACTGTAAAGATTGCAGAAGCAAAAGACCTTAGATATCAAAAAGATCGAAAATACGGTGAAAGTGAAGTAGGAAGAGTTGGGAACTCAGGGAGTCTTTTTTTTGAAAAGTCCGATAGATCCGTCGCTGAAATGGAACCGGGAGTATCAGGGAGGTCTCTTCCTATATCGAAAGACGGGATAGAGATCTCAGGTATCGAAGATTTCGGTGAGACAGGCGGATTTAAGGTCCTCGGCCAGATAAAGGGTACCTATATAATATTAGAAAGGAACGAAGGTCTTGTCATAATAGACCAGCATGCCGCCCACGAGAGGATCATCTATGAGGAGATAAAGGCAGGATATTTAAAAAAGAACATCCCGAGACAAAGGCTCCTCTTTCCGATGAAGATTGAGCTTCCGAAGGCCGATTATGAGGTGATTTTATCAAATTTAGAGGATATCTACGAGATGGGCCTTGAGATATCGGATTTCGGCGAAAATACCGTTATCGTGACCTCTGTTCCCGCCGTCATAAAGGATGCCGATGTAAAGGAGCTTGTAAATAACATCTCCGAAGAATTGAAGGGTGGAAAACGGAGCATAGGGGCCGAAGATCTGATCGATAAAATAATAACGATCATGGCATGTCACGGTGCCGTGAGAGCGGGAAGGGAGCTGGGCACCGAAGAGATAAGGGGACTGGTACGATCGATGGAGAAAACCCCGTATGCGGCACACTGCCCGCACGGTAGGCCAACGATGTTCGTCATTTCGACCGAAGAAATAAAGAGGCGGTTTAAGAGGACAAACTGAAATCCGATACTAAAGATAAGATAGTTGTAATAATTGGACCGACTGCGTCGGGAAAGTCGACAATCGCCGTAGAGGTCGCCGAAAGATTGGGTGATTTCGGTGGTGCCGAGATAATCTACGCCGACTCCGCGGCGGTCTACAGATACCTCGATGTAGGGACCGCAAAACCTTCCCATGATCTTAGAAAAAGAGTCCCACACCACATGATAGATGTGGCGTTTCCCGATCAACAATTTAACGCAAAGCTCTATTCGGAGATGGCGACGGAGGTAGTCCGTGACATAATTTCGAGTGGAAAGATCCCGATAGTTACCGGCGGGACAGGCCTCTATATAAAGGCGTTGGTGCACGGTCTCTTTTCCATCTCTTCGGGGATAGAAGAGATCAGGCAAAAACTCGATATCGAGGAGAAGGAAAGGGGGATTAGTGAACTTTACATAGAGCTTTGTAGGGTCGATCCCGAATCGGCATCAATGATAAACGAAAACGACCACATAAGGATAAAGAGGGCCCTCGAGATATATCGAAAGACTGGAATACCGATAAGCAAATTGAAGAGGAATCACGGCTTTAAAAACAAGGTTTTCGATCCCGTTTATATAGGGCTCTCTGTAAATAGAAAGATCCTGTACGAGAGGATAGAGAGTCGTGTCGATGATATGATCAGGGACAAGATCACTGATGAAGTAAAAAAGGTAATAGGTCTGGGTTATGATGAAAAATCCACCGCCCTGTCCACAATCGGCTATAAGGAGATCACGGAATATCTATGCGGCGAGATCACATTAGATGAAGCCGTATTCTTGATCAAGAGAAACACACGAAGGCTTGCAAAGAGACAGATGACATGGTTTAAAAAAGTACCGAACGTAAACTGGTTTGAGTATCCCTACGATATTGAAGGGATCGTCTCTATTATAAAAAGAGGTATGCAATAAAGCAATATTGATTGCAGCGTAAAGAAAAGGGCAGATATTTAGAAAATTTTTTTAAACAAATTTTTTCTTCCACTTGCAAATATCAAAACATATGAGATAATAGGCATTGCAGCAAAGATAATCGAGATAGGTTTATCTGAAGTTTCTTTACATGGTGTACTAAAATGGGGGGACAGAGGCGTTTAAGGTAAAAAAGGCTTGAATTTGTAAATAAAAATCGTTAGTATGAAATAAGCATTTTTTCCTTCTCTGGGAGAAGTCGTTTCATGGTGAAAAATAATGTCAATGTTCAAGATCATTTCTTGAATATGGTCAGAAAAGACAAGCTCGTAGTAGTGATTATTCTAAATGACGAAACCGAATTGGAAGGAGTCGTGAGGAGCTTCGATAACTTCTGTATTATGCTTGATGCCGAAAAGCCTTTTCTTATATACAAGCATGCAATTTCCACTATATATGTAAAGTAAAAGGCGATGAGAATATACCGATCTTTTATAATTATTATGTCGTTTGCTTTTGTATTCGGTTGTGCAAGAACTATAGATGTGGAGGCCTACCCCTTCGGATCGCCGATGCATCATGTATATAACGGGATGAAGTTTCTAGATATGAGGTTTATGGACGAGGCTTTCAGGGAATTCTCATCAGCTCTTGAAGCGGAGCCTTATCTCTCCGGTGGATTTGCAGGGAAGGGAATCTACTGGTCGATGCTGGGGATTCCTGATGTCTCCAGAGGATATATAATACTTGCAAGGAAAAATGCTAAGAATACATCCGAGGAGGTCTTTGCAATTCTATCTTCCATGAGGGTGGAGGTCACAATTGAGAACGGTGATTGGTTTGAGGTCCTGTCTCAAAACTTCGATGAGATCATGGATATCGATCCCAATAGATCTCAGGCCTACTACTGGATGGGTCTGGGGCTTTATAAAACAGGAGACACCGTAGGAGCGGTTGATAAATTCACGAAGGTTACTGAGCTTGGTGGAAAATACAAGAAGATAGCGGAGGATCTTCTTAAAGAACTGGAGTAATTTAGCAAATTTTTCTTGACAGAAATTGCAAAAATTGTTATTAATTTTAAGGGTTTAGGCACGTAGCTCAGTGGGAGAGCGCTACCCTGACGCGGTAGATGTCGGCGGTTCAATCCCGCCCGTGCCTACCATTTAATATGAAGGGAGGGGGAGAGGGGGGAGGCAAATAGAGACTTCCAAGATAAATGGGAAAAAGAAATTTTTTGGTTATTGTTGAATTATCAGAAAAAAGGATTTTAAAAATCGAATAATTAGATAAAAAGGCATCAAGCTCTAATTTGATCGTTGATGCCTTTTCCTATTTTTTTATGGAGAATCTAAAAATTAAAATCGAGGGACAAAAATCTCCCTCACCGAAAGAAGGGATGCTCCTTTCTGAACTCGTCCCGGACGATATGAAGAAAAAAGTTATTGCGGGAGAGATAGACGGAAGGCTTGTAGATCTGTCTTTTCGGCTGCCAAAGGGTGGGGAGATAAGCTTCATATCGATAGACAGCCCGGAAGGGCTTGAGATATTGAGACACAGCACTTCCCACATCATGGCAGAGGCCGTAAAAGAACTTTTCGATGATGTTCAGGTCACGATAGGCCCGGCAATAGAGGAAGGTTTCTATTATGACTTCGATATCCCGAGCCCGTTTACTCCCGAGGACCTCCAAAAGATCAAAGAGAAGATGCAAGAGATCATTGAAAAAAACCTCCCGTTTGAAAGAAAGGTTATTCCAATAAAAGAGGCGATAGAGTACTTCAAAAAAAGTGGTGAAAATTACAAGGTAGAAATTCTTGATGATATAGATGATGAAGAAGTTTCCCTCTACTCAAACGGGAGCTTCACGGATCTATGCAGGGGGCCGCACGTGCCGTCGACAGGATACATCAAGGCTTTTGAGCTTACATCTATTGCTGGTGCCTACTGGAGGGGTGATGAGAGAAACAAGATGCTCCAGAGGATTTACGGCACGGCCTTTATTGACGAAAAATCACTGAAGAAACACCTCGAGATTATTGAGGAGGCAAAAAAAAGGGATCATCGGAAATTGGGAAAGGAGCTCGACCTATTCCAGTTCAATGATGAGGCAGGTGCGGGGTTGGCAATCTATCATCCCAAGGGTACGATAATCAGACTCATCATCGAAGATTTCCTCAAAAAGGAACATGCAAAGAGGGGATACGATATCGTAATAGGGCCGATGATCTTGAAGCAGGAGCTATGGGAGAGATCGGGACACTTCGATAACTACAGGGAAAATATGTATTTCACCGAGATCGAGGGACAGCGATACGGCATAAAACCTATGAACTGCCTCGCCCATATGCTCATATACAAATCGAATATCAGGAGCTATCGGGACCTCCCGATCCGTTATTTTGAATTGGGGACGGTGCACCGTCATGAGAAGTCGGGTGTCCTCCACGGACTTTTGAGGGTTAGGGCGTTCACCCAGGACGATGCACATATTCTCTGCACACCGGAGCAGCTCGTCGATGAGATAGTGGGCGTGATGGATTTTGTGGCGTATACTATGGATGTCTTCGACTTCCCATATTCGCTAGAACTTTCCACAAAGCCTGAGAAGTCAATCGGGAGTGACGAGGATTGGGAGCGCGCAACAAACGCTCTCAAGTTTGCGCTCGACAGGCAAAAAAAGGAATACAAGGTTAACGAGGGAGATGGGGCTTTCTACGGCCCGAAGATAGATTTCATCCTGGAAGACGCCCTTGGAAGGAAATGGCAGTGTGCGACGGTTCAATGTGATTTTACACTCCCTGAAAGATTTGATCTGACTTATGTAGATTCAAATGGGGAGAGGAAAAGGCCGGTTATGCTCCATCGTGTTATTGTGGGCTCGATCGACAGATTCCTAGGCATTTTGGTAGAGCATTACGGCGGCGCATTTCCCGTGGGGATTTCTCCTGTTCAGGCGATTGTACTTAATATAACGGACAAACAGTCAGAATATGCAAATGAGATTCTGAAGAAGCTTAAAGATAATGGCGTTAGGGCCGAGGGTGATTTCAGAAACGAAAAGCTCGGCCTAAAAATCAGGGAGGCACAGCTTCAGAAGATACCGTATGCACTCATAATCGGTGATAACGAAATGAAGGATAAAATGGTGACACCGAGGGTGCGCGGTGGCGAAAACCTTCCCATGATGAGTGTTTCAGATTTTATTCAATTAATTAGGAGCGAAAGCTCCATATTTTGGAGGGAATAGAGAGATAAAAGACAAACTGAAAGATTACAGGGTCAATAGGAGTATACGGGCGAGCAAACTCCGCCTCGTAGGGTCAGAAGGCGACCAGTTAGGGATAATAGATCTGAAAGAAGCCTTAACAATGGCCGAAGAAGCAGGGCTCGATCTGGTGGAGGTTGCTCCAAACGCCGACCCGCCTGTATGCCGCATCATGGACTATGGAAAATTTAAGTATCAGTTGAGCAAAAAGGCACATGACGCAAAGAAGAAACAGACCGTAGTCACCGTAAAAGAGGTCAAGGTGAGTCCAAAGACCGAGGAACATGATATCCAGTTCAAATTAAAACATATGCGGCGCTTCTTGGAGGGTGGAGATAAGGTGAAGGTGACCATGTTGTTCAAGGGAAGAGAGATAACACATACAGAGATAGGAAGAGTGATACTCGACAGGATTGTAAAAGAGGTCGAGGATATCGGGATCGTCGAGCAGGACCCGAAGCTTGAGGGAAGACACATGGTCATGGTAATAGCCCCTCAGAAATAAAAAAAGGTGGGGGAGTGGGAAGGGGGGAGGTTGTAGGCATGAGTGTGAGGGAAGGTGGAATTTCGTTTTAATAAATAAGATACCGAAAGCGAGGATATATATGCCCAAGATGAAGACAAATAGGGGGGCGGCAAAGAGATTCAAGGTGACCGCTGGGAAGAAGTTGAAAAGGAACAAGGCCTTTTCCAATCATATTCTCACAAAGAAGACACAGAAGCGAAAAAGGAATCTCAGGAGTTCCGCATTGGTAAGCAAAAGTGACAAGAAAGAGATAAAGAGGCTCCTCCCGTACATCGGGAAATAGACTATTTGACTACTACATGGGCCGTTTTGTCCTGCTATATTGAAGAATTTCGATCAAGACCAAACGATCAAATCTCTCATAAAAATTAGCAATAAATGGAGGAATTGTTAGGTGACTAGGG